>PNLG01000354.1 GCA_013822915.1 Sphingomonas sp.
GCCATCAGCGTGTTATAGGCGAAATCGCCGACATGCGCGAGCCACTTGTGCGCAAGCGTGATCGCGTCAAACTCATCGCCGTGCAGCACGAGCAGGCGGCGGCCATCGGCGGTTTCGTGGATCGCCTTGCGCCGGATCGCGACCCCGCCGAAATCAAGTCCTGAAAACTGCCGAAAAATCTCGTCATGATTGCCGGGGATATAGATCATCCGGGTGCCGCGCTTGGCGCGCTTCAACAGGCGCCAGACGATGTCATTATGCGCGGCCGGCCAATAAAATTTCTTTTTCAGCCGCCAGCCATCGATGATGTCGCCGACCAGATACATGGTCTCGCTATCGACATGATCGAGGAAATCAATCAGCATATCGGCATTGCACCCGCGCGTGCCGAGGTGGATGTCCGAAATCCAGATGGTGCGATATTTGCGCCGGGCGGTCAGTTCGCGTTCGGGAATATTGGGCGCGGACTGCGCGAAATCGGCCAGTTCACCGAACCCTGCATCAACGAGATGAGCAACCTTCATGCAACTTCCCTTGCACGTCGAACCGAGCTTATCAGTCCGCTATGGCCGCTTTATGTTACAGTTTGAATCGTGACCGTGACAACGTTGTTCAAAACGCCGATGCGACGAACGCGGCAAAGGCGCGGGCGCGGTGGTTGTTCGCCTGTTTCTCCTCAAACGGCATTTCGGCGAAGGTGCGCGCCTCGCCCCGCGGCACGAACATCGGATCATAGCCAAAACCCGCGTCACCGCGCGGTGGCCAGATCAGCGTGCCGTCAATCCGTCCTTCAAAAAACCGGATGTCGCCGTCCGGCCAGGCGAGCGCGAGCGTGGACACGAAAGTAGCCGCCCGGCTCACCCCCGATCCCAGCAACGTCAGCCGATCATGCACCCGCGTCATCGCCAGCATCCAGTCGCGGGTGCCGTCCGCCGTCTCGGCCCAATTGGCGGTATAGACGCCGGGTTCACCGTCCAGCGCCGCCACGCACAGCCCGCTATCATCGGCAAGCGCGGGCAACCCCGACAGGCTGGCTGCCGAATGCGCTTTGATCGCCGCATTTTCGACAAAGCTCGTGCCGGTTTCCTCCGGTTCGGGCAAGCCAAGCGCGCCCGCCGACACGACATCCATGCCATAGGGGGCGAGCAGTGCTGTCATCTCGCGCAGTTTGCCCGCATTATGCGTGGCAATCACCAGCCGACCGGGGGCGAGCTTGCGGCTCGGCTCAGCCATCATGCAGCCGCGCGGGCTTGTGCAGCGAAGATGTCGGCGCAACCAATGCGGGCGAGGCGGAGCAGGCGCAGCAACCCTTCCTCGTCATAGGTTGCGCCCTCGGCGGTTGCTTGCGCCTCGGCGATATTGCCATTTTCGAGCAGGACGAAATTGGCATCGGCATCCGCCGTTGAATCCTCATCATAATCGAGGTCGAGCACCGGCGTCCCCTGCCAGATACCGCAACTGATCGCCGCGACCTTCTGGGTCAGCGGATCGGCCGTCAGCTTGCCCTCGCGCAAAAGCCCGTCAATCGCGAGGCGCAGCGCGACCCACGCCCCCGAAATCGACGCCGTGCGCGTGCCGCCATCGGCCTGTATCACATCGCAATCGAGCGTGATCTGCCGCTCGCCGAGCAGTTTCAGGTCGGTGACCGCGCGCAGCGACCGACCGATCAGCCGCTGAATCTCCTGGGTGCGGCCCGATTGCTTGCCCTTGGCCGCTTCGCGACTGCCGCGGGTGTGCGTCGCGCGGGGCAGCATGCCATATTCCGCCGTCACCCAACCTTCGCCCTTGCCGCGCAGAAACGGCGGCACGCGTTCCTCAACCGATGCCGTCACCAACACTTTGGTATCGCCAAAACCGATCAGCACCGACCCCTCGGCATGTTTGGTGAAGCGCGGCGCAATGGTGATGGGGCGCATTTGGTCGGGGGCGCGGCCGGATGGGCGCATGGCAAAAACTCCTGTGGTTCAGGGGACGCGCCATAGCGAGCGCATCAGCCGCCGTCACGCATTGCTTGCCGCACGCGCGCCGCCATCCTATTTTGGCTCGCATGACCCCGCCGATCCTAGAGTTGACCGATCGCGCGCGCGACGTGTTCCGCATGGTGGTGGAGGCTTATCTGGACACCGGCGCCCCCATCGGGTCGCGCACGATTGCGAAACTGTCGGGGCTGAACCTTTCGCCTGCGTCAATCCGCAATGTGATGCAGGATCTGGAGGAGCTTGGGCTGCTCGCCGCGCCGCATACCAGCGCCGGGCGGATGCCGACAGATACCGGCTTGCGGCTGTTCGTCGATGGGATGATGCACGCGCTCGAACCCTCGGTCGAGGAACGCGCCGCAATTGCCGCCCGCGTCGAACAGGCCGGCCCGGTTGAAGAAGCGATTGCGGCGACCACCGCTGCGCTATCTGGCCTGTCGGCGTGTGCGGGGCTGGTGTTTGTGCCCAAACGCGAAGTGGTGGTGCGCCAGCTCGCCTTTGTCCCCCTGTCCGCCGGGCAGGCGCTGGCGGTGCTGGTGGCGGAGGATGGCGCGGTTGAGAACCGCGTCATTGATTTGCCGCCGGGCACCAGCGGCACCGCCCTTGCGGAGGCGGCCAATTATGTCAGCGCGACGCTGTCGGGCCTGACGCTCGCACAGGCTCGCGCGCGGCTCGACCGCGAGATTGCGGCGGAGCGCGCCGCGCTCGATGGGGCGGCGCGTGCGCTGATCGAAGCGGGGCTTGCCGTCTGGAGCGAGGATGGCGATCGCCGCCCCGTCCTGATTGTGCGCGGGCAGGGCCGCCTGATCGACGCCGCCGCCGCCGCCGATCTCGACCGTGTCCGCGATTTGCTCGATGATCTGGAAGGCAAGCAGGAAATCGCGCGCCTGCTAGACCGCGCGCGCGAGGCGGATGCGACCCGCATTTTCATTGGTGCTGAAAATAATCTGTTCGCGCTGTCGGGGTCGTCGGTGATCGCGCGGCCCTTTCACAATGCCGATGGCCAGGTGGTCGGCGTGGTGGGCGTGATCGGTCCGACCCGGTTGAACTATGCGCGTATTGTGCCAATGGTGGATTTCACCGCCGCGACGCTGGCGCGGCTCATGCAGTAAGTGGGGACTGAACCAAAGCTATGACGAACGACGAAAATCTGGCCGCGGCCGAAACTGCCGGCAGCCCCTTTGCCGCACAGGACAGCGCGGTTGATGCGCGCATCGCCGAGCTTGAGGCCGAAGTGGCCGCCGCCAAGCAGGAAGTGCTCTATGCCGCCGCCGAAGCGCAAAATGTGCGCCGCCGTGCCGAGAAAGAGGCCGCCGACGCGCGCGCCTATGCCGTCACCAGCTTTGCGCGCGACCTGCTCTCGGTCGCCGATAATCTCGAACGCGGGCTGGCCGCGATCCCGGCGGAACTCCGCGCGGACGACAAGCTGCGCGGCCTGGTCGCGGGGCTGGAGGCAACGGGCCGCGAACTGGAAGCGGTGTTCCAGCGGCACGGCATCACCAAGGTCAAGGCGATGGGCGAAAAGCTTGACCCCAATTGGCATCAGGCGATGCTGGAATTGCCGAGCGACGCCGAACCCGGCACCATCGTGCAGGAAATGCAGGCCGGATACGCGCTGAAGGACCGGCTGCTCCGCCCCGCGCTTGTCGCGGTGGCGAAGGCGGGGTGAGCGACACCAAGCCAGATTATCGGCTGGTCAATGAGCCGCTGATGGTTGGCTTGATGGCGATGCCGATGCTGTTCGTATGGCTGCTGTTTCGTCGGGGCTATGCGCCTAGCTTGCGGTGGATTGTGATTATTTATGCGTTTATGCCGCTGGTGCTTCAACTGATACATTCGGTCATGCTTGACCTGCTATGGGAGCTTGGATGACCCTCAACCTCACCGCTACGCGCCCGTCCTTCGTCACTCATCTCGAATGTTCGCTGACGGGCGAGCGTTATGAGGCGGACCGGTTCCATGGACTGTCGCGCGTCGGGCGACCGCTGCTGGTGCGCTATAATCTGGACGCGATCCGCGCCGCAGTCCCGCGCGCGATGGTGACCGCGCGGCCAACCGATTTGTGGCGCTGGCGCGAATTGCTGCCGGTGCGCTCTCCCGACCACATCGTCAGCCTGGGCGAGATCGAAACGCCGCTGGTGCCGATCCCGGCGTCGGGCGGCGCGCGGGTGATGGTGAAGGATGAGGGACGGCTGCCGACCGGATCGTTCAAGGCGCGCGGGCTGGTGATGGCGGTCAGCATGGCCAAGGCGCTGGGCGTCACCAAAATCGCGATGCCGACCAACGGCAATGCAGGCGCCGCGCTCGCGGCCTATGCCACTCGCTGCGGCATTGAGACAGTGGTGCTGTGCCCCGACGACACGCCCGATATCAATGTGCGCGAAATCGCGTTACAGGGCGCGCGGGTTTACCGGGTCAACGGGCTGATCGACGATTGCGGGGCGATTGTCGCGCGCGGCGCTGCCGAGGGGCGCTGGTTTGATTTCTCAACCCTCAAAGAACCCTATCGGATCGAGGGCAAGAAGACGATGGGGCTGGAGCTGGTGGCGCAGTTCGGCTGGGAATTGCCGGAGGCGATTTTCTATCCCACTGGCGGCGGCACCGGGCTGATCGGCATGTGGAAAGCCTTTGCCGAGCTGGAGGCGCTGGGCTGGATCGGCCCCAAACGCCCCAAAATGTTCGCAGTGCAGGCCAGCGGCTGCGCGCCGATCGTGAAGGCGTTTGACGACGGCGTCGAGCATGCCGAACGCTGGGAAGGCGCGCACACCATCGCCAGCGGCATCCGCGTGCCGCGCGCGGTCGGCGATTTCCTGATCCTGCGCGCGGTGCGCGAGAGCGGCGGCATCGCGATGGCGGTCGACGATGATGCGATCGAGGCAGCGGTGGTCGAATGCGCGGCCAAGGACGGGTTGCTGCTCTGCCCCGAAGGGGGCGCGACGCTTGCTGCCTATCGCGCTGCGCTCGACCGCGGGCTGGTCAGCGACAGCGATCGGGTGGTGCTGTTCAATTGCGCGACTGGGCTGAAATACCCGATGGCCGACCAGTCAACGCCGCTCGACCGGCATGGCGAGATTGATCTGGCCACGCTTTGACGCGCGCCTACCCCAACACTTCCGCCACCAGATCCTTGCGGCTGAGCTTCCCGATCATCGTTTTTGGCATAGTCGCGCGGATGACGACATCGTCGACCCGCTCATGCTTGCCAAGCTGCGGGTTGAGCCATGCGGTCAGCGCCGCGCCCGTCGCGTCCGCACCCTCGTTCAGCGTCACATAAGCGCGCGGGAATTCCCCGCGATAGGCGTCGGGAATCCCGATCACCAGCGCCTCCTTCACGGCGGGATGGGTATAGAGCACTGCCTCGATCTGGCTGGGAAAAACCTTGAACCCGCCAACCGCGATCATGTCCTTCAGCCGGTCGACGATCCGTACAAAGCCGTCGTCGTCAATCACCCCGACATCGCCGGTGCGCAGCCAGCGCGCGCCCGTCGCATCGGTGATGAAGACCTGCGCATCCGCCTCTGGCCG
>PNLG01000197.1 GCA_013822915.1 Sphingomonas sp.
ATGGGCGATCCCGCGGGCATCGGCCCGGAAGTGATCGCAAAGGCTTGGGCCGCGCGCCATGCCGCCGCGCTGGCACCCTTTTTTGCCGTGGGCGATCCGCGCGCAATCGAACGTGTCTGGTCCGGCCCGGTCGAACGGATCGGCGACCCGAATGAGGCCGCCGCCCGCTTCGACCACGCGCTGCCGGTGCTTTACATTCAGGACGCTGGCGAAATTACTCCCGGCGCGCCCGATACCGACGGCGCGCGCTGTTCGCTCAGTGCGCTGGAGCTGGCCGTCGGGCTGACGCGGTCGGGCAGCGCAGGCGCGTTGGTGACCGGCCCGGTGTCAAAGGCGCAGCTTTACGGCATTGGCTTTACCGATCCGGGCCAGACCGAATTTGTGGCGGAGCGATGCGGCATTGCCCGCGAAAATGCCGTAATGATGCTGGTCGGCCCCACCTTGCGCGTCGTGCCGATGACGACTCACATCCGGCTGGCTGATGTGCCGGGTGCGCTGACGATTGAGCTGGTGGTGGCGCGCGCGCGGGCGACCGCCCGGGGGCTGGCGCGCAATTTCGGGATCGAGACACCGCGGCTCGCCTTTGCCGGGCTAAACCCGCATGCGGGCGAAGGCGGCGCGCTGGGGCGGGAGGAGATCGACATCCTCCTCCCCGCGATCGAAATCCTTCGGGAGGAAGGGATTGACTGCACCGGCCCCCTTCCCGCCGATGCGATGTTCCATGGCCGCGCCCGCGCCCGCTATGATGTCGCCATGTGTTGTTACCATGATCAGGCGCTGGTGCCGCTCAAGACGCTGCACTTTGACGACGGCGTCAACACAACGCTTGGGCTGCCGATTGTGCGAACCTCGCCTGACCACGGCACGGCGTTCGACATTGCTGGCAAGGGGATGGCAGCCCCCGGCGCGATGATTGCCGCGATCCAGCTTGCGGCGCAATCGGCGCGGCTGCGGCTGGCCAATCCGGGGTGAGCCCGTTGCCGCCGCTGCGCGAGGTAATTGCGCGGCACGGGCTGAGCGCGAGCAAGGCGCTGGGCCAGAATTTCCTGCTCGACGGCCAGCTTTTGGGGCGGATTGCGCGCGTACCCGGTGATCTGGCGGGTGCCGAGGTGTTCGAAGTCGGCCCCGGCCCCGGCGGCCTGACCCGCGCGCTGCTTCAGTCGGGCGCGCGCGTCACAGCGGTGGAGCGCGACCATCGCTGCCTGCCAGCACTCGCCGAATTGGCGGCGCATTTTCCGGGCCAACTGCATGTGATCGAGGGTGATGCGATGGCAGTGGACGCGCCCGCGCTGTTCGCCACCGCGCCGCACATCGTCGCCAACCTGCCCTATAATATCGGCACGCCCCTGCTCGTCGGCTGGCTGTCGCCGCCGTGGCGGCCCTGGTGGCAGACGCTGACGCTGATGTTCCAGCGCGAAGTCGCCGACCGCATCGTGGCGCCCGTCGATAGCGAGCATTATGGCCGCCTGTCGGTGCTCGCCCAGTGGCGCACGACCGCGAAGATCGCGATGCCCGTCCACCGCGCCGCCTTTACCCCGCCGCCAAAGGTGATGTCGGCGGTGGTGCACATGACCCCGCTCGACAGCCCGGCGGGGGTGTCGCTCGCGACGCTCGAACGGCTGACGGCGGCCGCCTTTGGCCAGCGGCGCAAAATGCTGCGCCAGAGCCTGAAAGGCGTGGCGGGCGCGGCGGCGGCGATGGAGGCACTCGGCATTGCGCCGACCCGCCGGGCGGAAACGGTTAGCGTCGCCGAATTCGTCGCGCTCGCCCGCGCGCTCGATCAATAGGCTATTTGCCCGACTTCGCCGTCTGCGCGGCCACGACGGGCGCTGCGGTCCCGCGCGCAATCGCGGCGGCAAGCTGCGTAGCCTCGGCACATCCCTTGACGCATAATTTGCGCAGCCGAGCGAGGTTCTGGCGCGCGCGCTCAATCGCGCCCTTGGCGACAAGCGCCTCACCCTGCCCGCTAAGTGCCGCCAGATCATTGGGATCCAGCGTGAGCGCGCCGCGATAATACCGAATCGCCTTACCCGACAAACCCTGCGCCAGCGACACATCGCCCAGCGTGACAAAGGCGGCGCGGTTGCGCGGGTCGACCGCCAGCGCGGTTTCCAGCGTCTCCGCCGCCAGCGCCAGATTGCCCGCCCCTTGCGCGGCCTTTGCCGACGCCAGCAATTGCAGCGACCGCGCATCAATCTGATCGTCGGGGCGCTGGCCGTGCAGCGAAGTGGAAAGCGTAACCAGGGCAAGCGCGGCGGCAACGCCAAGCGACGAATAACGCATGAATAACTCCAAGGACTGGGACAAAGACGCTAGCATGGCGCGCGCAGTCTCGCGACAAAAAAGCCATCCGTCGAGTCGTGATCGGGCGTCAACCGCGTGCCCGCCCCATGCGGCACGCCGCGCGGCAGGTCGAGCGGCTCGGCAACCCAGCCCGGATGGCGCGCCATGGCGTCGGTAATGACCATGCGCCCCTCCTCATCGAGCAACGAGCAGACGATATAGACCATCGCCCCGCCGGGCCGCACCAGTGCTGCGGCAATGTCGATCAACCGGGCTTGGGTCGCCATCAACCGGTCGAGCCGCTGGGGCGTCAATCGCCAGCGTGCCTCAGGATTGCGGCGCCAGGTGCCGGTGCCCGAACACGGCGCGTCGATCAGCACCGTGTCGGCCCGTGCGGCCAAATCGGCGAGCGCTAAGGCTTCCTTGCCCGGATCGAGCAAGCGCGTCTCAATCCCTGCTGCCCCCGCCCGCGCGGCACGGGGCGTCAGCCGCGACAGGCGCGCGCGGTCAATGTCGCACGCAATGATCCGCCCCGCGCCCGTCCCCGCACCCATCATCGCCGCGCTGAGCGCCAGCGTCTTGCCCCCTGCCCCCGCGCAAAGGTCGATAATCATCTGGCCGGGTGCCGCAGCAGCGGCGAGCGTCACCGTCTGGCTGCCTGCATCCTGAATGTCGATCGCGCCCGCCGCCCATAACGGATGCTGCTCCACCGGCGTCCCGTGCGGCACGCGCACGGCATTGGGCAGACCTGGGGCCGCCGCCGCACCGGGCAGCGCCGCCACCACCTCCGCCACGCTCGCCCGACCCGGATTGACGCGCAGGTCGAGCGGCGCGCGCGCCACCAGCGCGGTCAGCGCGTCACCGCCAATCCCCGCCGCGCCCAGCATCTGCTCCAGCCATACAGGCGCCACCCCTGCCATGGCGACCGGCTCGCCCGCCGCAATCGGCGCCGGGGCATACGGCGTGCCGTCGAACAGCGCGGCCAGTTCGGGGTCGTCCTCGGCCAGCCCCAGCATCGCCGCACGGCCACCATCGGGGCGCTCGCCTGCGCGGCGAATCGCGGCATAAACCCACTCGCGCACCGCGCGCCGGTCCTTGGCCCCCGCATAGCGGCGCGTCGCGAAATAGCGCGCGATGAGCGTGTCGGCGGCGGCCCCGCCCTCGTCCGCAGCGGCGACAATCTGATCGAGCAGCTCAATCGCTGCCTGAACGCGTGCGCCCGCTTTCATGGTTCAGCGCGTCGGGTAATTGGGTGCCTCGCGCGTGATCGTCACGTCATGGACATGGCTTTCCTTCAGGCCAGCGCCAGTGATCTGCACGAATTGCGCCCGCGCCTGCAATTCGTCGATCGTGCGCGCGCCGGTATAGCCCATTGCCGCGCGCACGCCGCCGACCAATTGATGAATCACATCGCGCGCCGGGCCTTTGAACGGCACCTGCCCCTCAATCCCCTCGGGTACCAGCTTCATCTGGTCCTTGATATCCTGTTGGAAATAACGATCCGCGGATCCCTTGGCCATCGCGCCGACCGATCCCATGCCGCGATAGGATTTATAGGCGCGCCCCTGATACAGGAACATTTCGCCCGGCGCTTCCTCAGTCCCGGCCAGCAGCGACCCGATCATCACTGTGGAGGCACCCGCCGCCAGCGCCTTCGCCACATCGCCCGAAGTGCGGATGCCGCCATCGGCGATGACTGGCACGCCCGATTTCGCGGCTTCGGCGGCGCAATCCATCACCGCGGTCAGTTGCGGGACGCCAACCCCCGCCACCACGCGCGTGGTGCAGATCGAGCCGGGGCCAATGCCGACCTTCACCCCATCGGCACCCGCATCGACCAGCGCGCGCGTCGCCGCCGCCGTCGCGACATTGCCCGCGACGACCTGCACCATATTGCTGAGCGCCTTCACCCGTTCCACCGCGCGGGCGACATCGCGGTTATGGCCATGGGCGGTGTCGATAACGATCAGGTCAACTTCTGCGGCGACCAGCGCTTCGGTGCGGGCAAAGCCGTTGTCGCCAACCGTCGTTGCCGCCGCCACGCGCAGCCGCCCGGCCGCGTCCTTGGTCGCATCGGGATAGGTCACCGCTTTTTCAATATCCTTGACGGTGATGAGGCCGGTGCAGCGATAGGCATCATCGACCACCAGCAGCTTTTCGATCCGCCGCGCATGGAGCAGCCGCCGCGCCTCCTCCGAACTGACGCCAGCCCGCACCGTCGCCAGATTATCGTGCGTCATCAACTCTGCGACGGGCTGGCGCGGGTTTTCGGCAAACCGGACATCGCGGTTCGTCAGAATACCGACGAGCCGACCATTGGCCTCTACCACGGGAATCCCGCTGATCTTGTGCCGCGTCATCAGCGCTTGCGCGTCGGCCAGCGTCGCGTCGGGGACAATGGTGATCGGGTTTACCACCATCCCGCTTTCGAAACGCTTGACATGGCGGACAGCGGCCACTTGCTCGTCGATGGTCAGATTGCGGTGGAGCACGCCAATCCCGCCAAGCTGTGCCATCACGATCGCCATATCCGCCTCGGTCACGGTATCCATCGCGGCTGACAGCACCGGAATGTTGAGCGCGATGCCGCGCGTCAACCGGGTGCGCGGATCGGCCATTGACGGCACAATGTCGCTTTGCGCCGGGCAAAGCAGCACATCGTCAAAGGTAAGGCCGAGGCGGATATCCATGGTTGCCAGTTCCTGCGTCGCAAAGGAGTCGTGGCAGGCCATGTAACCAAGCGGGCGGCGCTGCGCTAGCCTGCGCGCATTTCGCTACGCACGCGCGCGCGCTGTGCTATAGGACTAACGGGGTCGGCAACGGCCGCTTTGCACACGGGTTCGCGGGGGATAGCGATGATGAATCTGATTTTGGCCGCCTTGTTCGGCATTCTCGTGCTGGCCATCATGTTCCTGATCGCCAGTCTTAAGATTGTTCGCCAAGGTTATGAATATACGATCGAACATTTTGGCCGGTTCACCACCGTTGCTCAGCCGGGGCTGAATTTCTACCCCGCGTTTTTCTATCAGGTCGGCCGCCGCATCAACATGATGGAGCAAGTGCTCGACGTGCCGCAGCAGGAGATTATCACCAAGGACAACGCAATGGTCGCGGTCGACGGGGTGGTGTTTTTCCAGGTGCTTGATGCTGCCAAGGCGGCCTATGAAGTATCGGACCTGTTCGTCGCGATCATGCAACTGGCGACCA
>PNLG01000160.1 GCA_013822915.1 Sphingomonas sp.
ATCTGGGCCGGGTTTGTCGCGCCTGCGGTCGCGATCAGCCTCGCGCATCAGGGAGCCTCGGCGCGGCGCTTGGCGGGCGCGGTGCTCCATTGGCTGGCGGTGATGGTCGCCCAAGCCGTGGCGATGAAGGCAGTTGGCCTGATCCCGCCGCCACCAGGTAGCTAGGCCGCGCTCTCGCTCACCCGCAGGGTCGCGACCGCGGCGATTGCCATGACGGCGGCGGCAAAGGCCATCGTCCAAATGGGCTCACCGGGGAACCACGCCTTCATGATCGACCCCATCACCGTTGCCACCAGCAATTGCGGGATGACGACGAACACGTTGAACAACCCCATGTAAATGCCCAGCTTTGCCTGTGGCAGCGCTGACGCCAAAATGGCATAGGGCATCGCCAAGATCGACGCCCAGGCAATGCCGATCCCGATTTCGGCGAGAATCAGCAGATCGGGGTTGCGGATGACGAAGAAGCTCGCATAGCCCACAGCGCCGCAACCCAGGCCGATGGCGTGGGTGCGCACCTTGCCGACCGTGCGCGCAAGCCAGGGGAGGAGGGTCAGCGCCGCAATTGCCGCCACCCCGTTATAGGTTGCGAAAAGCACATCGACCCAATTCGCCGCTTGCTGAAACGCAGCACTTGCCCCGTCGCGCGTGCCAAACGAATATTGCGCAACGATCGCCGTCGTGTTGATCCACATGATGAACAGCGCTGACCAGCTGAAAAACTGGACGAGCGCGAGCCGCTTCATGAGCGGCGGCATCCCTGAAAAATCGCCGACGATATGCCCCAGCATCGACGCGCCCCGCCCCGCGCGCGCCAGCCGGATCGCGATGATGCTGGCAAGACCATAGGCGATCAGCAAGCCGCCAAGCAGATACATTTCCTGTTGCAGCGCCAGACGGTAAACCACCGCCAGCACCAACACGCCGCCCGCGATCCACGCCACGCTGGACGTCAGGGTGCGCGCGGCGAGCAGGCGGATCGTGTCGTGTGCGTCGGCTGGATGGTCGCCCTCAAACGCGGCCATTTCGGTGGGGCTGTATTCGCGCGTCGTCACTACCGTCCACAGCACCGCGAGCAAAAGCGCCGCGCCCCCGAACCAGAAAGCATAGCGCACCGTATCGGGAATGGCTCCTGCAGCGGCGGTGTTGGCGACGCCTGCCCATTCGAGTGCCTTGGGGAAAATCGAGCCGACCACAGCGCCTGCGCCAATGAACGCGGTTTGCACGGCATAGCCGGTGGCGTGCTGTTCACGCGGCAACATATCGCCGACAAAGGCGCGGAACGGCTCCATCGAAATGTTGAGCGATGCGTCGAGCACCCACAGCATGAAGGCTGCAAACAGCAAGGCGGGCGCCAGCGGCATCACGAACAGCGACAATGCCGCCAGTATCGCACCGGTCAGGAAATAGGGCCGCCGCCGCCCCAGCGCGCCCAGCCAGGTCCGGTCGGACATATGGCCGATGATCGGTTGCACCAATAAGCCGGTGAGCGGGGCGGCCACCCAAAGCGCGGGCAGCTTGCTCAAAATGTCCGGATCATCGGGCGACAGCGTCTGGAAAATCCGGCTCATATTCGCGTTTTGCAGCGCAAAGCCGATCTGAATTCCAAAAAAGCCAAAGGAAATATTCCATAATCCCCAGGCGGACTGGCGTGGCCGACGCGTCACTGGCGCTCCCCATTTTCTGTTATTTTGCAAAGCGTGGCAGCGCGCGCGCCGCGCGGCAATCCCATGGCGCTGTGAATTCGAATGCGGCCCGGTCAGCCGCCGCTGGATCGCCGGACCACCAACCGTCCGGGGAGCGCGACGCTGGCGACGGGTTCGTCACGAATCCGGGCGAGCAGTGTGTCGACCAGCACTTCGCCCGCCGCGAGGTAGTTTTGGGCGATGGTGGTGAGCGGCGGATGGGTGAGGCTGGCGGCCGGAATATCGTCAAACCCGACAACGGCGACATCGCCTGGAACGCTCAGGCCCGCTTCCTCAAGGGCTGCGAGCGCGCCGATCGCGATGGTGTCGCTCGCCGCGAACAGCGCGTCAAAGCCGGTGCCGCGCGCGATCAGGGCGCGTGCCGCCTCAAAACCGGCCTGCTGGGTGTTGAGCGCATCCACTTGCAACAGCGGGTCGGGCGTGATGCCCGCCGCGCTCTGCGCCGCGCACGCGCCGCGATAGCGTTCATTGAATTCGGGATAATGGCTCGATGCTTGCCCGATAAAGGCGATCCGGCGCCGTCCCCCGGCAATCAGATGCGCCACCGCATCGGCGCCGCCGCCCCGATTGTCGCACCCGATCACTGTGCCCGGCTCGCCCGGTTGCACCGATCCCCAGCGGACGAAGTGCGTCCCTTGCGCGATCAACATGTCGAGCCGCGCGCGATACTCCTCATAATCGCCATAGCCGAGCAGCATGATGCCATCGGCTTTGTGACTATCCTCATAGGCGACGTGCCAGTCGCTCGACATTTGCTGGAACGAGGTCAGCAGGTCGAAGCCCCGCAACGCACAAGTGCGCGTGATCGTGCCCAGCATCGACAGAAAAAACGGGTTGATAAGCGATTGATCCGGGGTTGGATCTTCGAAGAAGAGCAGCGCCAGCGTGTTTGATTGCCGCCGCCGGAGCGAGGAGGCGTGTTTGTCGACGGTATAGTTGAGCTGGCGGGCAATCGCCTCAATCCGTTTGCGCGTTGCCTCGCTCACCGACGCGGCCCCGCTGAGCGCGCGCGACACCGTTGGCTGCGACACGCCGGCCAATTGCGCAATATCGAACGAGGTTGGCTTTGCTTTCATTCGCGACGCGCGCGCCCCTCCCCAATCGCGGCCAGAGTTTCTGGTCCGATCATGGGAGCCTAGGCAGGCCGGGGCCGCACCGAAAGAGGGATATTGAATACGTATGTGTTCTTATTGGCTTTGTGGCGCTGCGGCCACATTCAAGAGCGGCAAGTGGGAAAGGCGCGTGGCGCGTCGATCCGCATCATCACGGCTGTTACGCACCGGCAGAACCGGGCGCGGCCATCAGGAGGGGGCAGTTTTCGATGTTTCGCACCACCACAGCTTATTCCGGCACAGCTTATCCCGGCCCAGATTATCTCGGGGCCGCCAACCTTGCCCGTAAGACCGTGCACGTCGGTCTGCGCGCCCTCGCGTTTGGCCTGATGGCGACAACTGCGTCGACCGCCTGGGCGCAAGCCGCTCCGGCTGCCGAGGAGCCAACCGAGGCCCAGGCAGACGAAGAGACGAAGGATGACATGGTTGTCATCGGCTTTCGCCGCTCGCTGGAAAGCGCGACCAACACGAAAAAGCGCAATGACCAGATCCTGGAATCGGTGACCGCCGAAGATATTGGCAAATTGCCCGATGCGTCGATCGCCGAATCGATTGCGCGCCTGCCCGGCTTGACGTCGCAGCGGCTGAACGGTCGTGCCAACGTCATTTCGATCCGTGGTCTTGGCCCCGATTTGTCGACCACGCTGCTCAACGGGCGCGAACAAACATCGACTGGCGACGCGCGCGCGGTGGAATTTGACCAATATCCGTCCGAAGTCGTCAATCAGGTGGTGGTGTATAAATCGCCCGTCGCCTCGCTCATTGGTCAGGGCCTTGCCGGCACCGTTGACATCCGCACCATTCGTCCGCTCGAAACCAACAAGCGCGTGATTGCATTCGGCGCGCGCGGCGTTGACGCCGATCTTGGCCGGTTGAACGCGGGGTCGCAGCAATTTGGCTACCGCGTTAACGGCACCTATGTCGATCAATTCTTCAACGACACGCTGGGTGTCGCGCTCGCGGCATCCTATGTCGACGAACCCTATCAGATTCAGGAGTTTAACGCCTGGGGCTTTGCCGGGAACGGCACCGCGGCCAGCCCGTCGCTGATCGGCGGCAACCGGTCGTTCGTGCGCTCCACCCAGCTGCGCCGATTCGGCTTTGTTGGCACGGTCCAGTGGAAACCGGTGCCGGAACTGACGCTGACCGCGGACGGTTTCTATTCCGACTTCCGCGATGACCAGATCGGCCGCGGTATCGAATTGCCGCTGGGCTTTGGCGGCGGGTTCAACGTGCTGCCGGTGACCAATACCACGGTGCAGAACGGCGTTGTCACGGCCGGCCGGTTCGACAATGTGCGCGGCGTCGTGCGCAACGACCCGGCAGAGCGCAACGCGCAGCTGGCATCGGCGGGGTTCAACGCCAGCTGGAAGGGCAATGACGGCTGGAGCGCGTGGTTCGATTTCGGCTATTCGCGCACCGACCGTAACGAACTGATTTTCGAAAGCTATTCGGGCACCGGCTTTAACGGCGACGACGCGGTGCCGGGGCGTGTGCAGGGCACCAGCCCGGCCGATTCGATTGGGTTTGTCACTGGCAATCGCGGTTCGGTGTTTACCAACCAGCTCAACTATGCCGATCCCAACCTCATCCGGCTCACCGATCCGCTCGGCTGGGGCGGTGGCGTGGTGCCGCAAGCGGGCTATTTCAACGATCGCATCGTGCGCGACGATCTGAAGCAATATCGCCTGCAGGTTGCGCACGAATTCGGCAGCGACTTCTTCCTGAAATCGGTGCAATTCGGGCTTGGCTATATCGACCGTAACAAATCGCTGGTGCCCGATGAGTTCTTCATCCGGCTGGCGGGTGGCGCAACGTCGCTTGCCATTCCGCAGCAAAATCTGTTGCAGCCAACGCAGTTGACTTATCTCGGTCTTGGTCCGGTTGTCAGCTATGACCCGCGCCGATTGTTGGCGGCCGGCGTGCTGACGCTGCAGCGCAACACCAATAACGACGTGGTCGCAAAGGCGTTCACGATTTCCGAACGGCTGCTGCAGGGCTATGTTCAGGGCAATTTGCAGGGGCAGGCCGGCCCGGCGCAGATTACCGGCAATTTCGGGCTTCAGGTGGTCGTGACCGATCAGGGTTCGACTGGTCCGATCTTCGTCAACAACACGCAGTCGACGGTCAACATCGGCGCCAGCTATATCGATCTGTTGCCCAGCCTCAACGTGTCGGCGCGGTTCCCGAATGATTTTGTGGTGCGGCTCGCGGTAGCGCGCGAGATTCAGCGGCCACGGCTCGACGATCTGCGCGTGTCGCTGGCTTATGGCTTCAACAATGCGTCGGGCCTGATCGAGGGCGGTGGCGGTAATCCGAGGTTGCAACCCTATCGCGCCAACGCATTCGATCTGAACTTCGAAAAATATTTCGGCACCAAGGGCTTTGTCGCGGTTCAGCTTTTCTACAAGCAGCTCGAAAACTACATCTTCAACGGTCGGTTCAACTTCAACTATGCGGGCTTCCCGCCGCCAGCCAATGTGCTGCCAACGACGCCGTCGATCGGTATCTTGAACGCGCCGATCAACACCCGCGGCGGCGAGATTTACGGTGTGGAATTGTCCACCACCGTGCCGTTTGAAGTCATCACTCCGGTGCTCACCGGCTTTGGCGTCACCGGCGGCGGCGGCTATAGCATTTCG
>PNLG01000211.1 GCA_013822915.1 Sphingomonas sp.
TCATCGACCATCGGCATCACTTCGTTGGGCATCGGCGCCTCGATGCGGCGGATTGCGCCACTGCGCATGCGAGCAATCTCCTCGCGAACGCGGCGCAGCGGGCGCAGGCCGTAAACCGTCTGCAACCCCGCCATCACGATCAGCCCTAGCGCGACGAGCAAAAAACTGATCCCCAAAATCTGCCGCAGCGCGCCGATTTGCGCGTCAAGTGTGTCGCGGCTCCCCGCCACTTTGAACCGCCAGCGCTCCGGCGATCCAGGCAGCGTCAGGTCGCGCTCAACAATGCGCAGCTTTTCGCCGCTGAATTCGCGGCTGTCATAAAGGTGGACGTCGCGGTCGTTATTGGCATCGCCAAACGCCAGCCGCCGGTCCCAGAGCGAGCGCGAGGGAAAATCCTCCCGCCCCTTTGCGCTGACTTGCCAGTAAAGCCCCGAATAGGGCTCCAGAAAGCGTTGATCGGCGGGTTCGCGGTTGAAGAAAACCTCGCCTTCCGCGTCCAGTTGGGCGGAGACGACCAGCGCGTTCAGCACATATTCGAGCTGATCGTCGAAATTGCGGGTCACTGCCTGTGTCAGCACCCGGTCGAGCGCATAGGCGCCGCCTGCCAGCAGCAACGAAATCCAGATCGCCGCGATCAGGATCATCCGCCGGCTGAGCGATCCCGTCGCGGGCGGCGCGGTGCCGATCGTCGCTGCGGATTCGCTCGCGGCGTCGGCGTCAGCCATGCGGCTCGTCAAGGCTATAGCCAAGGCCGCGAATGGTGGTGATCACATCCTGACCCAGTTTTTTGCGAATGCGGGTAACGAACACTTCGATCGTATTCGAATCGCGGTCGAAATCCTGATCGTAAATATGCTCGATCAATTCGGTCCGGCTGACCACCTTGCCCTTGTGGTGGAGCAGATAGCTGAGCAATTTATATTCCTGCGCAGTCAGCTTCACCGGCTCGCCAGCGCGCGTCACCTTGCCCGAACGCGTGTCGAGCCGGACATCGCCCGCCGTCAGTTCGGACGACGCATTGCCCGATGCGCGGCGGATCAGCGCGCGCAGCCGGGCGATCAGCTCCTCCGACTGAAACGGTTTTGCGACATAATCATCGGCGCCCGCGTCAAGTCCCGCCACCTTGTCCGACCAGCTATCGCGCGCGGTCAGCACCAGCACGGGCATCACCCGCCCCTCGCGCCGCCACCGGTCAAGCACGGTCAGCCCGTCAATTTCAGGCAGGCCAAGGTCGAGCACGACGGCGTCATATGCCTCGGTCGAGCCAAGGAAATGCCCCTCCTCGCCGTCGGTCGCGAGATCAATGGCATAGCCTGCGCCCTCCAGCGTGTTCTTAAGCTGCTGGCCCAGATTGGGCTCATCCTCGACGATCAGAACGCGCATGCCGTCATCCCCCTTTTTCGCGACGCGTCAGCGCCCGCTGCGGCCGATGACCTGGCCGGAATGACCGTCAACCTCGACCCAGATGACATTCCCATTGCGCAGGAATTTTAGCGTGTAAATCCCGGCACCCGAATCGAAGTCAAAGCCCAGATATTGCGCGCCGTTCATCGACGGGAGCACCCGGTTCTCAATCTCGCGCACGGGCAGCAGCTTGCCGCTGCGCATCGCGTCGAACACCTCGCGGTGCTCGTCGCGGCGCTGCGCCTCAGCCGGGCTTGCGAACAGCAATGCCGCCACGCCGACAACGACCGCAGGAATGAATGATTTCATCATCATGCGATTTGGCATAGCCACCCGCCATTGAATAGCCAATGAACGCGTTGCAACCGCGATTTTGGGGTCTGTGGTGATGAAATTACTGGCAGCGATCCTCCTTGCCCTCATCCCCGTCGCGGCTCCGGCGGCGGACACCATCGGCTATCGCCTGTCGATCAGCGCCGCTGATCCCGCCCCGCGCGTGACGGTCACGATGACGCTGATCGGTGATGCCGACGGGATGACCGACCTCGACTTGCCCAACCGCTGGGCGGGGAGCGAGGGGTTGTGGCGCAACATCGGCGGCTGGGCAGTGCGCGGCGGCACGATCGCCGATACCGACAAGCCCGAGGTCAAGCGCATCCGCCACGCCCCGCGCGCGCGACTGACCATCCGCTACGACGTGACTGACCCCGATCCGTTGCCGCCGGGCGCCGATTATCACAAAGCGCTGCCGTGGATCGAACGTGACTGGATCACCCTCCACGGCGAGGGCGTTATCGTGATGCCAAGCGGCGGCGAGGATCGCCCCGCGCGCTTTGCATGGGGCGCAGCGCCAAAGGGATGGCGCGTGGCGAGCGATCTCGACACCCCCCCTGTGCGACTGACCGCGAACCAGGTGGCAACCGGCATCTTCATCGGTGGTCGCGATCTTCGGCTGGTGGAGCGGATTGTGGGTGGCAAGCGGTTGCGCTTTGCGCTGCTCGGGCAATGGGGGTTCACCGACGCACAGCTCGCCGACCGGGCGGCGGCCGTCATCGCGGCGGAAAACGCCATGCTGGGGGCAGGCGCCATCCCGTTCGTCATTACCCTGACCCCGCTCGTCCAGCCAAAGCCGACGACGCTTTCCTATGGCGGTACCGGTCGGACGGCAGGCTTTGCGCTGACGGGCACGCCGAACATGCCGTTTCGCGATCTGCCGCGCTTGTTGGGGCATGAATATGCGCATCGCTGGTTCCGTGCATCGGGTTCTGATGACGCGCGCGCCTATTGGCTGACCGAGGGATTTAACGACTGGTTCAGCGCGCAGGCGATGCTGCGCACCGGCGATTGGGATGCCGCGCGCTGGGTGCGCGCGCTGAACGCCGTGATGAAGCGCCACGCGACATCGCCCGCCCAAAGCCTGACACAGCAAGAGCGGTTCGACCGTTTCTGGAGCGATGACGCAGCGCAACAATTTCCCTATGACGAGGGGCAATTGGCCGCGACTATCATCGACGCCCAGCTTGTCGGGGCGGGAAAGCCGGGGTTGCTACCGCTGCTTGCCGCCGTCAACCGTGAAGGCGGGCTTGGCGACCGGGCGCTGGTCGAGGCACGGATTGAGGCAGCGCTGCCCGGCGCAATGGCCAAAATCCAGGCGATGCTGACACGCGCGGGGCTGGCCAGCCTGCCCGCCGACCTGTTGCCCTGTGGCAAGATCAGCGTTGACGGCGGCGTGCCGCAGCTATTGCTCACCCCCGGCGCGTGCGCCGCCCTTGCTGGACCCGCGCCAGCGCCCTAAGCGCGCTCCTCATGGCGGCACCAATTCTCTCCTACGAAAATCTCGGCCTGGTTCAGGGGTCGGGCTGGTTGTTTCGCGGGCTCGACATTCATGTGGGCGCGCGTGACCGGCTCGCGCTGATCGGTCGCAATGGCGCGGGCAAGACCACGCTGCTCAAGCTCATTGCCGGGGCGATTGATTGTGACGAGGGGCGGCGCACGATCGTGCCGGGAACGAAAGTGATCCTGCTCGAACAGGACCCAAGCGTTGCAGGCCACGCGACCCTGCGCGATTTCGTGATGGCGGGCGATGATGCGCCGCTGGCCTATGAAGCCGACGCGATTGCCGATCAGCTCGGCATTGACCTCGCGCGCGAGGCGGCCAGCGCGTCGGGCGGCGAGCGGCGACGCGCGGCGATTGTGCGCGCGCTGGCGCTGAACCCAGACGTACTGCTGCTCGATGAACCCACCAACCATCTGGACATTGCCGCGATCGAATGGCTCGAAAACTGGTTGGCGCGTTACAATGGCGCATTCATCGCGATCAGCCATGACCGCACGTTCCTGACCCGGCTGACCCGGCAGACCCTGTGGCTCGACCGGGGCGCCATTCGCCGCGCCGAAATCGGCTTTGGCGGGTTTGAGGCCTGGACCGAGCAAGTCTATGCCGAGGAAGCGCGCAATGCCGAACGGCTCGACGCGAAGCTGAAAATCGAGGAACATTGGCTGTTGCGCGGCGTCACCGGGCGCAGGCGGCGCAATCAGGGCCGACTTGCGAAGCTGAAGGAAATGCGCGCCGAACGCGCGTCGATGCTGGGGCCACAGGGGGCGGCGAACCTCGCCATCGCATCCGACGACGCCAAGACCAAAGTGGTGATCGACGCCAAGGGCGTGTCCAAGGCCTATGGCGATCGCACCATCATCCGCGACCTGAGCTTGCGGGTGACACGCGGCGACCGGATCGGGATTGTGGGCAGGAACGGCGCGGGCAAGACGACGCTTATCCGCCTGCTCACCGGCGAACTGGCGCCCGACAGCGGCACGGTGCGGCTGGCGAAAACGCTCGACGGGGTGGTGATCGACCAGCAACGCAAGCTGATGGCGCCCGAAAAGACGATCCGCGACGTGCTCGCCGATGGCGGTGACTGGGTCGAGGTGCTGGGCGTGAAAAAGCATGTCATCGGCTATCTGAAGGAATTTCTGTTCGACGGCGGGATGGTCGATGCCAAAATCGGCACGCTGTCGGGTGGCGAGCGATCGCGCCTGCTGCTCGCGCGCGAATTTGCGCGGCCCTCCAATCTGCTGGTGCTCGATGAGCCGACCAATGACCTTGATCTGGAAACGCTTGATCTGTTGCAGGAAGTGATCGGCGATTATGGCGGCACCGTGCTGATCGTCAGCCACGACCGCGATTTTCTGGACCGCACCGTCACCATGACCCTGGGGCTCGACGGGTCGGGGACGGTCGATGTCGTCGCGGGCGGCTATGCCGATTGGGAAGCGCGGCGGCGGGCCCCTGTGGAGAAAAAGGGGCCGCGCCCTGCTGCCGCCACCCCCCCGGCCCCACCGCCAGCCGCCCGCGTCAAGCTGAGTTACAAGGATCAGCGCGATCTCGACCTGCTGCCGGGCCGGATCGAGGCACTGGACGCCGCGATCGCCCGCGACGAAGCGCTGCTTGCCGATCCGGGGCTATACACACGCGATTTCGCGCGGTTCGAAGCGCTGACCAAGGCGGTTGAGACAGCAAGGGCGGAAAAGGACGCAGCGGAGCTGCGCTGGCTGGAACTGGCGGAAATGGTGGAAGGGTAGCGTTACCCCAACCCATTAGTCGTCACTCCGGCACAAGGCCGGAGTGACGGTTTGGGGTAGCTGGGAACGCCCCCCTCACCCCTTCACCAACTCCGCCGCCAGCGCTTTCGCCGGCACCCGGTCCGCAAAGCCGGGATCGGCGAGTGCCGCCGCGATGTTCGCTCTCGCCGCATCCGCATCGCCCGCCTCCGCCTGCGCCTGCGCGAGGTGCCAGCGCAGGCCGCCATACGCGGGCGCAATCGCTACCGCTTTGCGCAACAGCTCCACTGCCTGCGCGGTGCCGCCAATTTGATAGGCGACCCAGCCATAGGCATCGACCACCGCCGGGTTGAGCGGCGCGAGCGCATAGGCGGCCGCGGCATAAACTTGGGCCGCCTCCTCCTCATCAGCGCCTGCATAAGCAAGCGCGAGTTCGGCGAGCAGCGCG
>PNLG01000374.1 GCA_013822915.1 Sphingomonas sp.
CGGTTACTTTGCCGGTTGCCCGCATTCCTCAGAGCATGACGCTCCAAAGAAAAAAGGGACCGCGTTCGGGGTCTTGCGACCGCCACGGCCCTTGGTTCGTGCATCCGGCAATGTTCAAGCAGCAACGCGAGGGACCATGGGTGCCCCACAAAGCAGCGGACTCCTTAGCGAGGTGGCGCGCGCGCGTCAACATACCCGCCCGCATCGTCGCGCTATTTGCTGCTCTTTACGGCGCGCTAACCCTGTCGGGCTACACTCGCGCCCATGTTTCACATCGACATTACGCCGCCGCAGGCGCGCATTCGCGGCTCGGTCATGGCGGTGATCCTGTTGTTCGGAGCCAATTGGCACATAGCGCTTTTCCCGCTGGTGACGACCGACATCGCCAATGATTACATCCCCTGGTTCGATCACATCGTCGGGGCTGGAATGGTCACCGCCTTTGCGAAGCCGTTCGGCGCGTATAGCCCGCCCTACCTCTACCTGCTTGCGCTTGCGACCCCGCTGAAGGGGCTCATTGCCGACGTCGTCATCATCAAGATCGTGGCGATGATGGGCAATCTGGCGGCGGCGGTGGCATTCTGGCGGTTGCTGCGCGCGCTGCGGATTGATGACGCGCCGCGCCTTGCCTTGTGCCTGCTGGCCCTGCCCAGCCTTATGATCAACGCCGCGATGCTCGGGCAAAGCGACGCCATGTATATAGCGCCGGTGCTGATGGCGATTTCGGCGGTGATGGAACGACGTCACCGTGCGATGCTGGCATGGTGCGGGCTTGCACTGGCGGTCAAGATGCAGACGGTGCTGATCGGTCCGTTCATTCTCGTAATCCTTGTCGCACGCCAGGTGCCATTTCGTTATTGGCTCATCACACCGGCGACCTATATTCTGACATTGACGCCGGCCTGGGCAGCGGGCTGGCCGATCGATGACCTGTTGACCATTTATTTCCGGCAGGCGACGACCTTCAACGACCTTGCGCGCAACGCCCCAAATATCTGGATGGTGGCAAGCGAACTGGGCTTTAACGGTAACGTTGTCGTCGGCTTGGCAAGCGTGAGCGCCATCGGCGCGATTGCCACCTATCTGGCGCGCTACATCGCCACCGCTCGGAATTTCTCGCCGGAAATGCTGCTTCGCCTCGCGCTGCTGGCGCCGCTGATGGTCGCCGGGTTGTTGCCCAAGATGCACGAACGCTATTTCCTGTTGGCGGACATCCTGTCGGTGGCGCTGGCGATCGTCAGCCGGGCGCCGCGGACGTGGTTGGTGCCGGTCGCGATCCAGCTTGGTTCGCTCTTTGGTCTGTTCGGCTATGGCATGGGATTACCCTGGCTGGCGGCGCTGGGTGCCGTGCCGATGATCAGCGCCACGATTCTGGTCGCGCGCCCGTTGCTGTGGCGCGGTGCCAACGACAATCCGTTGCTGATGCGCGCTGCCTGACACCGGCGCACTCTCGCCCGCCACGCGCCGAATGTGCTAGCTGTTTGGCCGAGTCGGGGGTTAACCCCCAGCCTTTCACGCGGAGTGCGCCTCAAATGTTCAACAACAAGACTGGCCGCGACACCGGCTTCACCCCGCCATCGACCGCCGCAGCGGGGACCACCACGAATGGCAAGCGCGGGATGTTTTCGGTGCTCGGCGCGGATGTGACGATCACGGGCAATGTCCGCGCGACCGCCGATTTGCACATTGACGGCCATGTCGAGGGCGATGTCGATGCGGCCAATGTCGTGCAAGGGCCCGAAAGCCGGATCACCGGCAACGTCCGGGCCGAAACCGCGCGGATCACCGGCACCATCGACGGGCGCGTCATCGTGAGGCAATTGGTGATTGAGCGGACCGCACGGATCACCGGCGATGTCGATTACGAGTCCATTTCGATCGAAAATGGCGCCGCGCTCGATGGCCATTTGCGCCACCGCTCGCCCGGCACACTCAAGATCGACGACGCCCCCGCAGCACCCGCCAAGGCGCCCGACCAATTGCTGTTGAAAAGCGACGCCGCCTGATCGCGGGCGTGGGTAGCGCTGAAGTATCCGCCGCGCGTCCCTAAATATGCAAAGCTTGTCCATAAGCGGCGAGCACGCTTTCGTGCATCATCTCGCTCAGCGTCGGGTGCGGGAAGACGGTGTGCATGAAATCCGCCTCGACCAGCTCGGCCGTCTTGCCGACGGTATAGCCCTGGATCAGCTCGGTCACCTCGGCGCCGATCATGTGCGCGCCCAGCAATTCACCGGTGGCAGCGTCGAACACGGTCTTCACAAACCCCTCCGCCTCGCCCAGCGCAATCGCCTTGCCATTGCCGATGAAGGGGAATGTGCCGACCCTCACCTCATGCCCCGCCTCGCGCGCCTTCGCCTCGGTTAGGCCGACGCTGGCGATTTGCGGGTGGCAATAGGTGCAGCCGGGGATATTGCGCGGGTCAATGGGGTGCGGATGGCCGCCCGCGATTGCCTCGGCCGCGATCACCCCCTCGTGACTTGCCTTGTGCGCGAGCCAGGGCGGCGCGGTGATATCGCCAATCGCCCACAAACCCGCCACATTGGTGCGGCACATCGCATCGGTTTTGAGGAAGCCCCGGTCCATCGCGACGCCCAGCGCTTCCAGCCCGATATTTTCGGTATTGGGGACAATGCCGATCGCGACGATGCAGTGGCTGAACTCGCCGTCGATGACTTTGCCGTCCCGGCCCTTGATGCTTGCCTTGACGCCCGTGTCGGTCGCGCTGAGCTTTTCGACGCCCGCGCCGGTCATGATCGTCATACCCTGTTTCTTCAGCGCCTTTTCAAGGAATGCTGACACATCGGCATCCTCAACCGGCACGATCCGGTCGAGCATTTCGATCACGGTTACCTCTGCCCCCATATCGTTGTAGAAGCTGGCAAATTCGATCCCGATCGCGCCTGATCCAATGACGAGCAGCTTGGTCGGCATGGCCGGCGGCACCATCGCATGGCGATAGGTCCAGATGCGCGCGCCGTCCGCTGGCGCAAACGGCAAGTCGCGCGCCCGTGCGCCCGTCGCGAGAATGATGTTGCGGGCGGTAAGCTCGGTCGTCTTGCCGTCCTTGTCGGTGACCGCAATCGCATTGGCAGCAGTCAGCGTGCCTGCGCCCATATGCACCGCAATCTTGTTTTTCTTCATCAGGTGGGTGACGCCCTGATTAAGCTGTTTCGCCACCCCGCGCGACCGCTTGACGACCGCGTCAATGTCCGCACTGATCCCCTGCGCGATCAGGCCATAGTCCTTGGCATGCTGCATATAGTGATAGATTTCGGCTGAGCGCAGCAGCGCCTTGGTCGGGATGCAGCCCCAGTTCAGGCAAATCCCGCCCAGCAATTCCCGCTCGACAATCGCGACTTTCAGGCCAAGCTGGCTCGCGCGGATCGCCGCGACATAGCCGCCGGGGCCAGAACCGAGGACGATGAGGTCATAGGGGTCAGCCACGGCATTGCTCCTGGGGCGAGTGGATCAGATATAGGGGCCATCGACGGCGCGCGGGGTGCCATCCGCGCCCATCGCGACGAGGGTAAAGCTGCCGACGGCCACGCGCTCGGTGCCGTCGCCATGCCGCTCGCGCCGCCAGACATCGACGCCAACCGTCATCGACGTGCGACCGGTGGCTGTGATCGCGGCGTAGAAACTGACTTCGTCGCCAATCTGCACGGGCGCTGAAAAGCTGAACCCATCGGCGGCAACGACGGGCGCGCGACCGCGGCACCGCTGCGACGCGACCGAGCCTGCGGCCAACGCCATCTGCCCCATCAGCCAGCCGACAAAGGCAGTGCCATAGGGGTTGGCGTCCGCCGCCATCGCGGTTGCGCGGATCGCAGGCGGCATGGCTGATGGCGGTGTGGCCGGTTCAGCCATTGGCGGCCAGGCGCCCCTCGGCCGCCGCCCGGTCCGCCGCTGCCCTATCTGCTGCGATCGCCTCGCGCACCGGCCGCACGCCCATCATCAGGATAATCACGATCGACACGATATCGACCGCCCAGATGTCGAGCCTGGCCAGAGGCACTGCCCATGCCATTGCCCAGGCCATTACCAGCGCCAGCGCAATGCCCGCCGCGATATGCGCCAGCTCGATCAGAGTCCGCCGCCCGACCATCAGGCGATCATCCCCAGCGGTGCCTCCACCAGCGCCTTGAACGCCTGCATCAGCTCGGCGCCATCGGCACCGTCGATCGCGCGGTGATCGAAACTGCCGGTGGCTGACATCACCGTCGCTATGCCAAGCGCATCATCAATCACATAAGGCCGCTTTTCGCCCGCGCCGATCGCCATGATCATCCCCTGCGGCGGGTTAATGACCGCCTCAAACTGTTTGATGCCGAACATGCCCATATTGCTGAGCGATGCAGTGCCGCCCTGATATTCCTCAGGCTTCAGTTTCTGGTCGCGGGCGCGGCCCGCCAAGTCCTTCATCGCGGTCGAAATGGCGGAGACCGAGCGGGTGTCGGCATGGGTGATGACCGGCGTGATGAGCCCTGACGGCGCCGACACCGCCACCGAAATATCGGCGCGCGCAAAGGTGATGAGCTGATCGGGGGTGAACATCACATTGCACTTTGGCACCCGGATCAGGCTCACGCCAAGCGCCTTGATCAGCAAGTCGTTGACCGACAGCTTGACGCCCGTTGCCGCCAACGCCGCGTTCAGCTCCGCCCGCAAGGCCAGCAGCGCGTCGAGCCGGATATCGACCGTCAGATAGATGTGCGGCACCATCTGCTTCGATTCGGTTAGCCGCCGCGCGATCGTCTTGCGGACGTTGGACAGCTTTTCGGCGCTGTGCGGAATATCGGGGATGATCGCGGGCCGGAGCGCGGGCGCAGCGGCTGGCGCGGCGACGGGCGCAACGGTCGGGGCGACCTCCACCTTCGCGGGCACAGCATCGGTGCGCGCAACATCGGCCCCCTGCACATCAGCTTTGATGATCCGCCCCCCCGGCCCCGTGCCGCTCAACATGGCAAGGTCAACGCCCGTCGCCTCGGCCAGACGCCGCGCGAGCGGGCTCGCCTTGATCCGGTCGCCCGCCAGGGTGGAGCGCACCAGTGTGGGTGCTGCAACGGGCGCCGCCGGGGCAGGCGCGGGCGCGGCAAGAACGGGGGCAATTGGCGCTGATGGAGCCACCGGCACCGCACCCGCCGCTTCGCCCTCGCCAATCAGCACCGCAATGACCGTGCCGACTTTCACATTGTCGGTCCCTTCGCCGATCAGGATCCTGCCGATCACGCCTTCATCGACGGCCTCGAATTCCATCGTTGCCTTGTCGGTTTCAATCTCGGCCATCAGATCGCCTGACTTTACCGAATCGCCCTCTTTCACCAACCACTTGGCCAATGTGCCTTCCTCCATCGTCGGGGACAGCGCGGGCATTTTGATG
>PNLG01000131.1 GCA_013822915.1 Sphingomonas sp.
GGTGGCGGCTCGCAAAATCCCGATGATGTTGGCGGCTCGGGTGATGTAAAATATCACCTTGGCACCTCCACCGACCGCGAATTTGACGGGATCAGCGTGCATATGTCGTTGGTCGCCAATCCCTCGCACTTGGAGGCCGCCGATCCGGTCGTGCTCGGCAAGACGCGCGCCATTCAGACAATTGCGGGTGACGATAGCCATAGCGGTTCGCTGCCCGTGCTGATCCATGGTGACGCGGCGTTTGCCGGTCAGGGTATCGTCTGGGAATGCCTGGGTTTTTCGGGGATTCGCGGCTATAATACCGGCGGCTGCATCCATTTCGTCATCAATAACCAGATCGGTTTTACCACCAGCCCGCAATATGCCCGGTCCTCGCCCTATCCCAGCGATGTCGCCAAGGGCGTGCAGGCGCCGATTTTCCACGTCAATGGTGACGATCCCGAAGCGGTGACTTTCGCGTGCAAGATGGCGATCGAATTTCGCCAGCGTTTCCACCGCGATATCGTGATCGACATGTGGTGCTATCGCCGCTTTGGCCATAATGAGGGCGACGAGCCGAGCTTTACCCAGCCGCTGATGTATGATCGCATTCGCCAACACCCGCCGGTCAGCGACATCTATGGCCAGCGGTTGATTGCACAAGGGGTGGTTGATCCGGCTTGGATCACCTCCACCGCGCAGGCGTTTAACGCGCTGTTGGAGGATGAGTTTACCGCGGGCGCCGCCTATAAGCCTAACAAGGCGGACTGGTTTGCTGGGCGCTGGTCGGGCCTGCACGCGCCCGCCGACCCCGAAACTGCGCGGCGCAATGTCGAAACGGGGATTGAGCCCAAGCTTTTTGACGCGATCGGCCGCACGCTGACGACGGTGCCGGATTCGGTCAAGATCCACAAAACGCTCGCGCGCGTCGTCGACGCCAAGCGCGCGATGTTTGCGAGCGGCGAGGGGTTTGACTGGGCGACAGGCGAGGCGCTGGCGTTTGGGTCGCTGCTTTCCGAAGGCTATGGCGTGCGCTTGTCGGGGCAGGATTCGGGCCGCGGCACCTTTAGCCAGCGTCACGCGGTGTGGGTCGATCAGGGGGATGAGCATAAATATGTCCCGCTGAGCACGATCGAGCATGGCAGTTTCGAAGTGCTCGACAGTCCGCTGTCGGAATATGGCGTGCTCGGCTTTGAATATGGCTATGCGCTGGCCGACCCCAAAACATTAGTGTTGTGGGAGGCGCAGTTCGGCGATTTCATGAACGGCGCGCAGATCATGATCGACCAGTTTATCGCAGCCGGCGAGGCGAAATGGCTGCGCGCCAATGGCCTCGTGATGCTGCTCCCCCACGGCTATGAGGGGCAGGGGCCGGAGCATAGCTCGGCGCGGCCCGAACGGTTCCTGCAACTGTGCGCGGGCGACAATATGCAGGTCGCCAATTGCACGACGCCCGCCAATTATTTCCACCTGTTGCGGCGGCAGATGCACCGCCCGTTCCGCAAACCGCTGGTGGTCTTTACCCCGAAATCGCTGCTGCGGCACAAGCTTGCTGTGTCAAAGGCCGCCGATTTCCAGGGCGAGAGCCATTTCATGCGCATCCTGAGCGACCCCTGGGCGCCCGCCGACGCCGATGTGCAGCGGTTGGTGCTGTGCACGGGCAAGGTTGCCTATGACCTGATGGAGGCGCGCAATGCGGCGGGTGACGCCCACACCGCGATCGTGCGGCTGGAGCAGCTTTACCCCTTCCCCGGCGATCCGCTGGCCGTGCGGCTGCGGCGGATGACGGGCCTCACCGACATTGTCTGGGCACAGGAAGAGCCGAAGAACAATGGCGCGTGGAGCTTTGTCGAACCGTTCATTGAGGAATGCCTGGTCGAGGCGGGGTGCGCGGTGGCGCGGCCGCGCTATGCCGGGCGGGTGGCCGCCGCATCGCCCGCCACGGGCCTGATGAAGCGCCATCAGGCCGAGCAAGCAGCACTCATCGCCGATGCGTTGGGCCATAAGGCTCCATAATCACCCCGCCACTCGCAAAAGAGGCCGAACCGATGGCAACTGAAGTCAAAGTCCCCGTTCTGGGCGAATCGATTACTGAAGCGACGCTGGGCGAGTGGTTGAAGCAACCCGGCGACACCGTGGCGCTCGACGAGCCGGTCGCGAGCCTTGAAACCGACAAGGTGTCGGTCGAAGTACCCTCGCCGGTCGCGGGCGTCATGGGCGCGCATGCGGTGCAGGTTGGCGACACGGTGCAGGTCGGCGCGATGATCGCGACGATCGAGGGGGCGGGGGCCGCCCCCGCACCCGCCAAGCCCGCCGAAGCGGAGCCCGCCGCTGCCCCTGCTCAGGCCGCCCCCGCCGCGCTGTCACCATCGGTGCGGCGCGCGGTGCTGGAGACGGGCGTTGACCCGGCAACCGTGACCGGCACCGGCAAGGACGGGCGGCTGACCAAGGATGATGTGCTCGCCGCCGCCACCATGCCTGCCGCGCCCGCCGCCACGCCGGTGGCCGCATCGGCACCCGTCGCTGCCCCCGCTGGCGCGCGCCGCGAAGAGCGGGTGCGGATGACCCGCCTGCGCCAGACGATCGCCCGCCGCCTGAAAGAGGCGCAGAACAGCGCCGCGATGCTGACCACCTTCAACGATGTCGATATGACCGCGGTGATCGAAGCGCGGAACAAGTATAAGGATTTGTTCGAGAAAAAGCACGGCGTCCGACTGGGCTTTATGGGCTTTTTCGCCAAAGCCGCATGTCTTGCGCTAAAGGACGTGCCGAGCGTCAATGCGTCGATCGACGGGGATGAAATCGTTTATCACGACTATGCCGATATCTCGGTCGCGGTGTCCTCGCCCGGTGGGCTGGTGGTGCCGGTGGTGCGCGATGCCGATGCCATGTCGGTCGCGCAAATCGAACGCGCGATCGGCGATTTCGGCAAGCGCGCCAAGGATGGCACGCTGAAGATGGACGAGATGCTGGGCGGCACCTTCACGATCAGCAATGGCGGGGTGTTCGGCTCGCTGATGTCGACGCCGATCATCAACCCGCCGCAAAGCGCGGTGCTGGGCCTGCACCGGATCGAGGATCGCCCGGTCGTGCGTGATGGCCAGATTGTGATCCGCCCGATGATGTATCTCGCGCTCAGCTATGACCACCGGCTGATCGACGGGCGCGAGGCAGTGACGTTCCTCGTCGCGCTGAAAAATGCGATTGAGGATCCGACGCGGATATTGATCGACCTTTGATTTTTGGACCGCGCGGATACTGCGCGCGGCACGGAGTAGATGATGGCTGACTATGACTATGACGTCCTGGTAATCGGTGCCGGCCCCGGTGGTTATGTCGCGGCGATCCGCGCCAGCCAGTTGGGGCTGAAGACCGCGTGCGTCGAAAGCCGTGAGACGCTGGGCGGCACTTGTCTCAATGTCGGCTGCATCCCGTCAAAGGCGATGCTACACGCCAGCGAGTTTTATAACGACGCCGCCAATGGCATGATGGCGAAACTGGGCATCAAGCTGGGCGCGGTTGAGCTGGATATGGACGCGCTCCACGGTCAGCGGCGTGATGCAGTGAAGCAATTGACCGGCGGCATCGCGTTCTTGTTCAAGAAGAACAAGGTTGACTGGCTGAAAGGTCATGCGCGCTTCACCGGCACCGACACGGTCGATGTCGCGGGCACCATTTATCGCGCGAAGAACATCATCATCGCGACCGGGTCGAGCGTTACGCCGCTGCCTGGTGTCGAGATTGACGAACAGACCATCGTGTCATCCACCGGTGCGCTCGAATTTGCGACCGTCCCTGAACATCTGGTCGTGATTGGCGGCGGCGTGATCGGGCTGGAGCTTGGCTCGGTGTGGAAGCGGCTTGGCGCCAAAGTGACGTGCGTTGAATATCTCGACCAGATTCTGCCCGGCTTTGACGGCGAAGTCCGCAAGGAATCGCTCAAGATTTTCAAGAAACAGGGTATCGAGTTCAAGCTGTCGACCAAGGTAACCGGGGTTGCCGTTGACGGCGGCACGGCGTCGGTCACGGTCGAGCCCGCGTCGGGCGGTGCTGCCGAAGTAATCGCGGCCAGCCATGTGCTGGTGTCCATCGGCCGCCGTCCCAATACCGATGGGCTGAACCTTGCGGCGGCAGGGATTGCCCCGAACAAGCGCGGCCAGATCGAAATCGACCACCGTTTTCAAACCGGCGTGCAGGGCATCTGGGCGATCGGCGATGTCGTGCCGGGGCCAATGCTCGCGCACAAGGCCGAGGATGAGGGCGTCGCGGTTGCCGAAAACATCGCGGGCCACACGGGCATTGTGAACCATGATGTGATCCCGAGCGTCGTCTATACCTGGCCCGAAATCGCAGGCGTTGGGTTGACTGAGGAGGTCGCGCGCGAGCGGGGCGAGGTCAAGGTCGGTAAATTCCCGATGCTCGCCAACAGCCGCGCCAAGACCAACCACGAACCCGACGGCTTTGTGAAAGTGATTGCCGACGCCACATCTGACCGCGTGCTCGGCGTGTGGGTGATCGCCAGCGTTGGCGGCTCGATGATCGCGCAGGCAGCGCAAGCGATGGAGTTTGGCGCGACGAGCGAGGACATCGCCTATACCTGCCACGCGCACCCCACCCATGCCGAAGCGTTGAAGGAAGCGGCCATGGGCGTGACGGGCAAGGCTATTCACATTTGAGCCACAAGATGATGCGGCAATTGGGGCGCTGGCATGTCTGGCTCGGCTGGCTGGCTGGTCGGCGTGCCGCTGCTACTGTGGACCGCGAGCGGACTGTGGATGGCGGCGCGGCCGATTGAGGAAGTCCGCGGTGAGCAACTCAGGCGCAAGCCGCTGCCGATCGCGCTTGACCGACCGCTGGTGTTGCCGACTTTGCCCGCGGATCATGGTGCCCCGATTACGCTTCGGCTTGAACAACAGCGTCGAGGGCCGGTGTGGGTTGCCGTTTTTGCCGGGGGGCATGAGATGCGCTGGACCGCGCGCGACGGGCGTTGGCTGCCCCGGGTTGACGAGGCCGAGGCCCGGGCGATTGCGCGGCGCTGGTATCTACCCGACCAAGAGATTGTTGCGGCGCGTCATACGCCCGCCGATCATCCGCCGCTCGACCTCCGGCGGCGGCGCCCGGCCTGGGGTATCGCCTTTGCCGATGGCACCAACGTCTATGTCGATGCCGATACCGGCAGCTTGCTCGCGGTCCGATCGGCGCAGTGGCGCTGGTATGATTTGATGTGGGGGTTGCACATTATGGATTTGCGAGAGCGTGAGGCGAGCAGCCATCCGGTGTTGATCGGGGCGGCAGCGCTCTCGCTATTTTCGGTCATCCTGGGAATTGCGCTGCTCTTTCGCCGTCGGGGTCGCCGCACGGTCGCGGGCTGACCGCCCGTCGGGG
>PNLG01000136.1 GCA_013822915.1 Sphingomonas sp.
CCGCGGGCCGCGGCAGCGAGATACCGGATGCCGACACGGTTGAGGATCCGTCCGAAGTCGTGGTGACCGCGAAGGCAAAGGGGCCGCGCCCGGTCTTCAGCTTTGTCGTGCCGCGTGCGGCCATGGCCGATTGCGCGCGGCTCAGCTTTGACAAGCGGGCCAAACGAATCGAGCTATGGTGCAAGCCGGGCGGCTGAGTGCCGCCGCCCGGACGTTATTGGTCGAGGAACGACCGCATCCTGCGGCTGCGCGACGGGTGCTTCAGTTTGCGCAGTGCCTTTGCCTCGATCTGGCGGATGCGTTCGCGGGTCACACTGAACTGTTGCCCGACTTCTTCCAGCGTATGGTCGGTGTTCATGCCGATGCCAAACCGCATGCGTAGCACGCGCTCCTCACGCGGGGTAAGGCTCGCCAGCACGCGGGTGACGGTTTCCTTCAGATTGGCCTGAATCGCCGCATCGACCGGAATGACGGCGTTTTTGTCCTCGATGAAGTCGCCCAGATGCGAATCCTCCTCGTCGCCGATCGGCGTTTCGAGGCTGATCGGCTCCTTGGCGATTTTCATCACCTTGCGCACTTTTTCGAGCGGCATGGACAGGCGCTCGGCCATTTCCTCAGGCGTCGGCTCGCGGCCCTGTTCGTGCAGGAATTGGCGGCTGGTGCGCACCAGCTTGTTGATCGTCTCGATCATGTGCACCGGGATGCGGATGGTGCGCGCCTGATCGGCGATGCTGCGCGTGATCGCCTGCCTGATCCACCAAGTGGCATAAGTGCTGAATTTATAGCCGCGGCGATATTCGAATTTGTCGACCGCCTTCATCAGCCCGATATTGCCCTCTTGAATCAGGTCGAGGAATTGCAGCCCGCGGTTGGTGTATTTCTTGGCGATCGAGATGACGAGGCGCAGATTGGCCTCCACCATTTCCTTCTTCGCGATGCGGGCCTCGCGCTCGCCCTTTTGCACCATGTTGACGATGCGGCGGAATTCGGCGAGCGACATGCCGGTGGCTTGGCTGATCTCCGAAATTTCGGCGCGGATACGGTCGACCGCATCGACTTCGTTATCGGCAAACGCTTTCCACTTTTTGTCGAGCCCGCCAACGCTTGCGACCCAGTTTTCGTCAAGCTCGCTGCCGACATAGCGGTCGAGGAAATCCTTGCGGCTCACCTTGTGCCGTTCGGCCAACCGCAGCATCTGGCCACCGAGCGCGGTCAGGCGGCGGTTGAAGCTGTAAAGCTGATCGACCAGATATTCGATTTTCGCCTGGTGGAACTGCACGCTTTCGACTTCGGCGGTCAGTTCTTCGCGCAGTTTTTGATATTTGCGTTCGTCACCCGCGGTCAGCTCGCCGCCTGCCGACATCGCGTCGAGGCGACCTGCCTGCATTTTTGAGAATTTCTTGTAAAGTGCTGTGATAGAAGCAAATTTTTCCAGCGCTTGCGGCTTTAGCTGCTCCTCCATCTGCGCGAGGCTGAGGGTATTATCCTCCTCCTCATCGTCCGATGGGCGCGGGGCGCGGCGTTCGGTCATCGACTCCTCGTCCTCGTCGACCGAAATTTCCTCTGGCTCTTCCTCAGCCTTGAACGAGGGGCCGGCGGTTTTTTCGCTGATTTCGCCGTCGCCGCTGTCGTCGTCGGTCAGGCTCTCGGGCGCGGGATCTTTCGACAGCATCGCGTCCAGATCGATAATTTCGCGCAACTGCATCGTGCCTTCGTTGAGCGCGGTCGACCAGTCGATGATAGCGTTAAAGGTGATCGGGCTTTCGCACAGCCCCAGGATCATAGTGTCGCGCCCGGCCTCGATCCGCTTTGCGATCGCGATTTCGCCCTCGCGGCTGAGCAGTTCGACTGCACCCATTTCGCGCAGATACATGCGCACCGGATCGTCGGTGCGATCGACGGTTTCCTTCTTCTTTGCCTCCAGCGCGGGGGCAGATTCCTCCGCGGTATCGACCGATTCAATCTCTTCGTCGTCCTTGTCATCGGCCTCGGCGTCTTCGCCGGCGTCGTCGTTTTCGACGATGTTCACGCCCATTTCGTTGAGCGCCGACATAATGTCTTCAAGCTGATCCGACGACATCTCCGCCTGAGGCAAAGCCTCATTCAACTGGTCATAGGTGATGTAGCCACGCTTTTTTGCGCGCGCGACCAGCTTTTTGACCGAGGCATCGTTCAGATCGATCAGCGGAGCATCGCCCGCATCCAAAGTATCGTCCGCGCCGCCCGCATTCGCTTTCGCCATTAATTGTCCTCAAGCCCCGTTGTTCGTGCGTCTTCGTTTGCTTGGCACAGATTTGCAAGTCGCAGCTCCAGTGCCTGTTGTTCTTTTACCAATGCCGCCTGCCGCTCCCACGCACCGTCATCAAACCGCATTGCCGCCGCCGTTGCGGCAATCAAGGCTTCGTCCACTTCGGGCCGGGTCACCAAAATCGCGATTGCCTCGTCCAAATCGGCGCAAGCGCGGCCCGGATCGCCGTCTTTTCGAGTGAAGGAATAAGGCGTGGCGTCGGCCCGCAGCAACTCTCCAACCAGATCTTCAAACCCCGCCTCAGCTAATATGGTTCGTAACGCATCGGTATCAAGCGCCCGATTGGCAATTGCTGCGTCAACTATAGCGATGACGAGCCGCCCAAGTGCCGCGTCGTCGAACCGCAGCGCGCCCAGCGTCTCGACATGGGGGGCGATCCGCGCTGGATAGCGGATCAGCCCGGCGAGCACGGGCCGGGCGAGTGACAAGTCGATGCCGTGACGGCCAATCGCCTGCGCCTCGGGGTGATCGCCGCCGGTCGGGGGCGCTGGCTGCCACCGGCCATTCTTCATGCCGCCGCGTGGCCGGGCGGGAGTCCAGACGCGCGGCGGTGGCGCAAAATGTGCGTCGAAGCGCTGGCGGAACTCGGTGCGATATTCCTGTGCGACGCCTGCGTCGGCAATGGTTGCGGCGTGTTGGGCGAGGCGTTGTTTCAGCCCCGCGCGCTCCTCCGGCGTGGTCAGCGGTTGTGCGGCGAGCTCGCTTGCCCAGAGACTGTCGACCAGCGGCTGGGTATCGGCCAGCAACGCCGCCATTGCTCCCGCGCCACTGCCGCGAATGACGTCATCGGGATCTTGCCCGGCGGGGAGCGTGACAAAGGCCAGGCTGCGGCCCGGGCTGAGCATCGGCAGCGCCCGGTGCGCGGCGCGGACCGCCGCCTTTTGTCCGGCGCCATCGCCGTCAAAACACAACAGCGGCACATCGCCCAGCCGCCACAGCCGCTCCAGCTGCGCCTCGGTCAGCGCGGTGCCAAGCGGGGCGACCACTTCTTCAAACCCCGCCTGCGCCAGTGCGATCACGTCCATATAGCCCTCAACGACAATCACGCGTCCGGCGCGGCGGCTGGCGGGGGCGGCACGGTCGAGATTATAGAGCGTGCGCCCCTTGTCGAACAGCGGGGTGTCGGGCGAATTCAGGTATTTGGGCTCGCCGCTGCCGATAATGCGGCCGCCAAATGCGATCACCCGGCCACGCGGATCGCGGATCGGGATCATCAACCGCCCGCGAAACCGATCATAGGGCTCTTTCCCCTCCACCGCGATCAACAGCCCGGCCTCGACCAGCATCGCGTCGCCAAATTCTTTTAGCGCCGCCCGCAGCTTGCCGCGCGCATCGGGGGCATAGCCAAGGCCAAAACCCGTCGCCGTCTCCATCCGCACCCCGCGCCGGGCCAGCAGCGCCCGCGCTTCTGCCCCCTCAATCCCGTCCAGCTGGCTGACAAACCAGTCGGCGGCGGCCTGCATCACGTCATGCAGCCCGCGCGCGCGCTCCGCCTTGGCAGCAGATGCGCGGTCTTGCTCGGGCAATTCCATGCCCGCGGCCTGCGCCAGTTCCTTCACCGCGTCGATAAAGGGCAAGCCGCGCTGATCGGTCATCCAGCGAATGGCATCGCCGTGTGCCGAACAGCCGAAACAATGGTAAAAACCCTTGTCGTCATTGACGTAAAAGCTGGGGGTCTTCTCCTGATGAAAGGGGCAGCACCCCTTAAACTCGCGGCCCGCCTTGGTCAGTTTGACCGTCTTGGCAATCAGCCCCGACAACAGGGTGCGCGCGCGCAGTTCATCGAGAAAGGCCGGCGTCAGCGCCACTTCAGCCCCACCTCAGCTCAGTGCCGCCTTTACCAGCGCGCTTGCCTTGCTCATGTCGAGCGTAGTCGCGTGGCGCGCCTTCAGCTCGGCCATCAACCGGCCCATGTCCTTCATGCCTTCGGCACCGATTTCGGCCTTGATGGCGGCGATCGCAGCGGTTGTCTCCCCCTCGTCCATCTGGCGGGGCAGGAAACGTTCGATGACCGCGACTTCCGCGGCTTCCGCAGCGGCGAGTTCGGGGCGGCCACCTTGCTCATACATGGCAATCGATTCGCGGCGCTGCTTTACCATTTTCTGCAATACTTCGACGACCAGCGCATCGTCATCGGCAGGTGCCGTGCCCGTGCGCAGTTCGATGTCGCGGTTTTTTATCGCCGCCTGGATCAGGCCAATCGCGCCGCGCGCATCCTTATCGCCCGCCTTCATCGCGGCAATTTGCGCGGCCTTTATCTCGTCGCGAATCATGATCGGCTCCCTCAACGCCAAGGCAAAGGAAACCGCCTAGCGCGAGTGGGCGATGTTTAACAGATTGACGCTGGCCCGCATCGCCATTAGCTGCGGTGCCCTAGCGACATTGCCAGCTTTTTTGAAAGGGCCCCCCGTAAATGGCCGACGCCAAACCCATGCCTGTGCCCGATGGAGCGACGGGCGTATTGGTGTTGGCGGATGGCACAGTGGCTTGGGGGCGTGGCTTTGGCGCGCAAGGGGCAGCGGTCGGCGAAGTGTGTTTCCACACCGCCATGACCGGCTATCAGGAGATTATGACCGACCCGAGCTTTGCCGGGCAGATCATTACCTTCACCTTTCCCCATATCGGCAATGTCGGCACCAATGATGAGGATGTGGAGGCGCAAAGCCCCCATGCGCTCGGCATGATCGTGCGGGAAAACGTGACCGCGCCGTCGAATTTTCGCAGCACCGAGCGGCTGGACGCCTGGCTGGCGGCGCGCGGGCGGATTGGCCTGTCGGGGGTCGACACGCGCGCGCTGACCCGGCGTATCCGGGTGGATGGTGCCCCCAATGGCGTGATCGCGCATGCAGCGGACGGCAAGTTCGATGTGCCCGCGCTGCTCGCGATGGCGCGCGGCTGGCCGGGGCTGGAGGGGATGGACCTGGCCAAGGACGTGACAGCGGACGCAGCGGGCGCGTGGCAGGGGGGCGTGTGGCGGCTTGGCGTTGGTTATGACGGCGCGGCGGCGGGTGCCGAGGCGAAGCGCCCCCATGTCGTCGCG
>PNLG01000152.1 GCA_013822915.1 Sphingomonas sp.
GGGACGAGCTGACCACGACGCTCGCGGAAATCGCCCCGCGCGAAGTGTGGGTGACGCATGGGCGCGAGGACGCGCTGGTCCATTGGTGCATGACCCGCCAGATCAAGGCGCGCGCACTTGCGCTGGTCGGTTATGAAGATGAGGATGATTGACCGGGCCGAGTCATCGACATTGGGCGCTGCCAATGTTCAGCCGGTCGCGCCAGCCTGATGCGGGAGCGCGTGCTCCTCTTCGAACAGCCAAGCCTGGGCATCATCCATGGAGGTGAAGTAACCGACATCGCGCATGGCCGCTGCCCGCTTGAGCTGCAACCGCGCCAGCGACGATGCCTGCACAAAGGCCAGCCGCCGCGAGCGATAGGCCGCCCCGGCGAGCACATCGGCCCAGGCCACGACAATGTCCTGCGCCTGGATCTTCATGGCGCGCACATCGGCCAGCGTGACATGCTCGTTGGGCCCGCAGCGCAGCCGCGCATGCGCCACTTCGCGTGCGGTGAGAAAGGCGTCGACATCCGCGCGGGAGAAAAAACCACCCAGGGTGATCACCACCAAATTGCGCCGAACATCGACATCGAAATAGAAATTTGCGCTCATGCTGCCTCGTTTGGCACGTCGATATTAAAAAAGCGCAAAAATCGGATAAAATCGCACCTCGCGGGCGTAGTCGTTAACCCTTCGCCAAAGCCTTGGCGCGGCGGCGCTGCACGCTGCTGCCCAGCCCCAAGGCTTCGCGATATTTGGCAACCGTGCGCCGGGCGATGTCAAAGCCGCGGGCTTTCAGCATATCGACCAGCGTATCGTCCGACAGGATCGTGGCGCCCTCGCCCGCGATCAGCGCCTTGATCGCTGCTTTCACCGCCTCCGCCGATACCGCATCGCCGCCATCAGCGGACTGGATTGCAGACGTGAAAAAATACTTAAGTTCATACAGCCCGCGCTCGCAGCTCAGATATTTGTTGCTGGTCACCCGACTGACGGTCGATTCGTGCATTTCGATCGCGTCGGCAACCTGGCGCAGCGTCAGCGGGCGCAGATGCGCAACGCCGTTCAGGAAAAATGCTTCCTGCTGCTTCACGATTTCGGTCGCGACCTTGATGATCGTGCGTTGCCGCTGGTCAAGCGCCTTGACCAGCCAATTGGCGCTGGCCAGCATGTCGCCCAGCCAAGCCTTGGCCATCTTGTCCCGCGGGCCGGTGCTGAGCTCGGCATAATAGCTCCGATTGACGAGCAGACGCGGCAGCGTGGCGGAATTCATCTCGATTGCCCAGCCCCCCCGGCGGCGCGCGACGAACAGGTCGGGGATCACCGGCTGCGACGGTTCGCCGCCGTAGCGACAGCCGGGCTTGGGATCATAGTTGCGCAACTCGCGGATCATGTCCGCCATATCCTCATCATCGACGCCGCACATCCGCTTGAGCCGCGCCAGTTCGCCGCGCGCGAGCAGATCGAGATTGTCGATCAGCCGGGCCATGGCGGGATCATATCGGTCGGCTTCGCGCGCCTGCAGCGCCAGACATTCGGACAGGTTGCGCGCGCCGACGCCGGTTGGGTCAAAGGTCTGGATCATTGCGAGCACGGCCTCCACGCGCGCTACCGACACGCCCAGACGAGTCGCAATGTCAGCCAGCGACACGGTCAGATAGCCGCACTCGTCAATCTGGTCGATCAGATGCGCGGCAATGAACGCATCGGCGCCGCTGACCACTGGCCCCGCCTGCGCCAACAGGTGATCGGCAAGGCTAACGCCCCCGCCCGCGACCGACTCAAATTCGGGCGCGTCGAGCGACGTGGACCCACTCGCACCGTTCAGCCCCAGCGCACCATCCATCCCCGCGCCGTCGCTGGGGCTGTCATGGTGGAATGTTTCGGTCGCGAAATCGACATCGAGTGCGGCCTCTCCGGTATCGCCCGGACCGTTAAGCAGTTCGTCGGCGCTGGCCGGTTCATCGCGCGGGGCAGGCGGCTCGGGCGCTTCCGGGGTGCCGTCATCCTCCGGCGCGGACTCGAGCAGCGGGTTGCGCTCAATCTCCTCGGCAATGAAGGTTTCGATCTCAAGGTTCGACAGCGCAAGCAGGCGGATCGCCTGTTGCAACTGCGGCGTCATCACCAGCGATTGCGACTGGCGCAGGTCGAGGCGGGGGGCCAAACTCATCCCAGGGGGGCGCCCGCGATCATCGCATTACAGCGAAAAGCCCTCGCCCAGATACAGGCGGCGGACATTGGCATCGGCCACCAGCTCATCGGGCGACCCGGTGAACAGCACGCGACCGTCATAGATGATATAGGCGCGGTCGACGATTTCGAGCGTCTCGCGCACATTATGGTCGGTAATGAGCACGCCAATGCCGCGCTTTTTCAAGTCAATCACCAGATCGCGAATATCGGCAATCGAAATCGGGTCGATCCCGGCAAAGGGTTCGTCGAGCAACATAATCGACGGGTCGGCGGCCAGCGCGCGGGCAATTTCGGCGCGGCGCCGCTCGCCCCCCGACAGCGCCATTGCGGGCGCATCGCGCAGCCGGGTCAGGCCAAAATCGTCAAGTAGCTGGTCAAGCCTTGCCCGCCGCGCCGCGCCATCGGGCTCGGCCAGTTCGAGCACGCTCAAAATATTGCGCTCAACCGACAGCCCGCGAAAAATCGACGTTTCCTGCGGCAAATAGCCCAGGCCCAGGATCGCGCGGCGATACATGGGCAGCCCGGTAATATCGACACCGTCGAGCATGATGCGCCCCGAATCGGGCTTCACCAATCCCATGACCGAGTAAAAGCACGTCGTCTTGCCCGCGCCATTGGGGCCAAGCAGGCCGACAACCTCGCCATGCCCGACCGACACCGACACATCGGTCAGCACGGGCCGCTTGTCATACGCCTTGGCGATGGAAACGACTGCCAACCCCGCAGGCAGTGTTGCCGCGGGCGCGGAAGATTGGGCAAGAACCGCAGCCTGATCCATCATCATTCCAATTGTGGCGTTAAATGGTTAATCGATTCTGACCTATCGTGCGACCCCTCCACGCGATTGGCAAGATTCGTGCATGGTCGTTTGATCGGCTTGTGCATGATCCGAGCGGCAGCGCAAAGCTCCCCGAGCATCGAGCGACCCTCACTTCCCCGTTTCGGCGCTACTTGTCCTCGCGCTTGGGCGCGGTGAACCGACCGGTGACGCGCCCCGATGGTGCGCTGTCAGTCGCGCCCGGCGCCCCGCCGCCCACCGACGACCCATCGATCGTGGCGCGATTGGTGTCGAGGTTAAAGGTCAACCGCCCGCCATTGATTACATTGCCATTGCCCTGACGCAGCGCGACATTGCCGATGAGCGTGACGACACGGCGGTTCAAATCATAAATCGCATATTGGCTGCGCGCGGTCTGATCGGGGCGGACGAGCGTGACACCTCCCGACGCGTCGACCCGCGATGCTTGCGGCGAGCCACCGCCGAACAGATCGCCATCATAAACAATCGTCATCCGCGCCGCCGACAGCGTCATCTCGCTTTGCCGCACCACGACATCGCCCGACAGGATGACGCGTTTGGCGCGATCATCAAGCTCTTGATGCGCCGCGGAAAAATCAATCGGCGCCGATGAATCATGGCGCGTCTGCGCGCTGCCCGACGCAGCCGCGCCAAGCGAGAGCAGCAACAGGGCATGAGACAACCGGGTCATGCGCGCTATTTCAGGCTTCGTGGCGTAATGCGCAAGTGCGTGTTGCCGTCGAGACGCACAATCCGCCGGTCAAGATCGGCCGTCATCCGGTCGGCGCGAAACGACCCTTGCGGTAAAGTGCCCCGCACGGGTTGATTACTGAACAAGCGGCGCGACTTGAAATCGATTACCGCACTGCTGGTGGTCAACCCATAGCCATCGGCGGCGCGCAGCTGCACCGCGCTGTCGACCGCAACCTGTTCGCGCTTCATGTCATAGCGCCCCCGGTCGGCGGCCAGCGTCGCAGGGCCGTCGGCAAGCGCGATCCGCGCGGCCAGCCCGCTGAGCTGCACCACGGGTTCGGCGGAGCTTTTCTGCACCGCTGAGTCGGCGCTGATCGAAAAGCTGCGACCAAGCTGGTCGGCACCGCGATACATCGCCGATTGAATACGCAGCCGTTCGCTTGCCACCTCGACCTTGTTCTTGTCGAGCAGGAAGCTGACATCGCCGCTGCCCTGAAGCGGCATGAACACCAAAAACGCGCTCAACACCCCGATCAGCACTGGCAGGATAAAGCGCGACACGCCGACGACGACATCGTGCCGACTGTCGGGTGCCGCCCAACGCTGACGCACCGACCGGATGCGGTTGGCGCGATCAGACATGCGCGAAAATGTCAATTTCGGGCCAGCCCGCCAGATCAAGCTCGGCGCGCGCGGGCAGGAAATCAAAACACGCCTGTGCGAGCGCCATCCGACCTTCGCGGATCAAACGCCGGTCGAGCTCGGTCTTCAACGCGTGGAGATGCCGGACATCGGACGCCGCATAGTCTTTTTGCGCGTCGCTCAATTCGGGGCCGCCCCAGTCGGACGATTGCTGCACCTTTGACACTTCCTGGCCGAGCAATTCGCGCACCAGCTCTTTCAACCCGTGCCGGTCGGTATAGGTGCGCACCAGCCGCGACGCGATCTTTGTGCAGTATACCGGCGTTGCCGCGACACCCAGATAATGGCGAATCGCGGCCAGATCGAACCGGGCGAAGTGAAACAGCTTCACCCGGGCAGAATCGCTCAACACCGCGCGAAGATTTGGCGCGGCATAGCTGCTTCCGGGCGAGAATCGCACCAGATGTTCATCCCCGCCGCCATCCGACAGCTGGACCACACACAGCCGGTCGCGCGCGGTCATCAGCCCCATGGTTTCGGTATCAACCGCAATCGCGGCGCCGGGCGCGAAAACATCGCCGGGCAAATCTTCTTCGTGAAAAATAACAGCCATGGGGTTCCGCGTAGCCGCTCCGCGCGCGGCGCTCAATGGCGCAGCGGTCGAATATCCCGATTGGCGCGCAACGCTTGCCGAATTTGGCCCGCGCAAAGAAATTGGGGCACACCCGTATGATCGCAAAAGAATTTGTTCGCAGATCGGCCGCTTTTACGATATGCGATGACTCGGCGCATAGCGATACCGCGCCGGAAGACCCGCGTTTGTCGTCCGAGGCTAGGGTTCTTGCATCTATTTCGGGCGGACCGGGAAGACGAACAGGGCATGAGTTTCGATAAGGGGCGCCGCGGCGAACGCGGCGGGCGCGGCAGGGACAAGCGCGACGGGTTTGGCGATGGCGGCTTTGACGGCGGCTTTGGCGGCGGTGACC
>PNLG01000052.1 GCA_013822915.1 Sphingomonas sp.
GGCAAGCACAATGCCGGTCACGATCTGACACATCAGCGCAACCCCGGCGAGCACACCGAAGTTCCAGAAATAATTGAGGTTGCGCGGCACCGGATAACCGCCGCCGACCGCGCTATAGACGAAACGGGGGAGCGGCAACCGCTCGTCGATCCACTTCATCAGTGGCGCCTTTGGCTCGTAATGCTTTGCCCAGGGGAAGCTCATGCTGCTGACCTCAACCGACGACGATGACTGTATCTGATGTGAACTTATAGTCCGGCACTTCAAGATTGCGCGGCGCCGGGCCTTTGCGGATGCGCGCGGCGGTATCGTAAACCGACCCATGGCACGGGCAGAAATAACCGCCCAGCTCGCCCTTCACTTCGCCTTCGCCCGCGCCCAGCGGCACACAGCCCAAATGGGTGCAGACGCCCAAAGTCACCAGCCAGTTGGTCTTGCCCTCTTTGGTGCGCTGCGCCAGCGTTTCGGGATCTCGCAGTGATGATACTGACACCTTGTTCGCCTCGGCGATTTCAGCGGGCGTCAGGTTGCGCACGAACAGCGGCTGTTTGCGGAACGACGATTTGATCGCCTGCCCCGGCGCAATCGCGCTGATGTCGATTTCGGTGGTCGATTGCGCGAGCACATCAGCCGACGGCGCCATCTGGCTAACGAGCGGCACAACAACGCCCGCAACCGCGACGCCACCGAAGGAAACGGCAGCGATGCTCAAGAAATCACGGCGGCGATAGCCATCTTCTTCGCCAAACGGCGCGGTGTCATTCCCGACCGAAGCTGCACTGTCCAAGCTTGCCATTCAATTGCCCTTGCCGAACGAACCATTGGGACCATCGCCGTGGCGGCGACGACCCCGTGTCTGTCGATGACCCTGCTCGCAAGCGGGACCGAACGCGGCCTGATAGCGACAGGTTTACCGTTTTGCCAACAGCATTTTGCCTCCCCGCGATCCATACCGTAATAAGGACTAACCAATGCCGCCCGCCCCGCCGCTCCGCCTCGCCCTGTTCGAGCCCGATATCGCGGGCAATGTCGGCACGATTCTGCGCATGGCCGCGTGTTTTGACCTGGCCGTCGACCTGATTGAACCAATGGGCTTTGCTTACGGCGACCGCGCGATGGCGCGGGCAGGCATGGATTACACCGCCTTTGCTCGCGTCACCCGGCACGCCGATTGGGACGCCTTTGCCGCGCAAGCAAGCGGGCGGATCCTGTTGTTGTCGACAAAAGGCGCGGTGCGGATTGATGAGGCGGTTTTCGCGCCCGGCGACATCTTGCTGTTCGGCGCGGAATCGCGCGGTGTGCCGGACCATGTCCATGACCGCGCCGACCTGCGCGTCACAATTCCGCTTGTGCCGGGGCGGCGATCGTTGAATGTCGCGGTATCAGCCGCCATCGCGACGGCAGAAGCTTTGCGCCAGATCAAAGGATGGCCACAACCGCCAGGCTAGAAACGGGGACATGATGATACTCGACGACGAACAACAGGCCGCCCGCACCTGGTTTGAAACTTTGCGCGACCAGATTTGCGCCGAATTCGAAGCAATTGAGCACGAGGCGGGCTCGGACGCGACCTTTGGCTATACCGCCTGGGACAGGATTGACCCGTCGGGCGAACCGGGGGGCGGCGGGGTGCGCGGCGTGATGACGGGGCGCGTGTTTGAAAAAGTCGGCGTCAATGTCTCGACGGTCGGCGGCACGTTTGAGGGTGATTTTGCCAAGACCATCAATGGCGCAGCCGACGACCCGCGCTTCTTTGCCACCGGCATCAGCCTGGTCGCGCATCTGGCCAACCCGATGGTGCCCGCCGTCCATATGAACACGCGGTTTCTGGTCACCACCAAACGCTGGTTCGGGGGTGGCGCGGATTTGAACCCACCCATCCCCAATGACGCCGACACCGCCGATTTTCACGCCGCGATGCAGGCCGCCTGCGACCCGCACGGCCCGGACTATTACGATCGCTACAAGAAATGGGCCGATGATTATTTCTACATCCCCCACCGCAAGGTTCACCGCGGGGTCGGCGGTATTTTCTGCGACCATCTGGAGGGCGATTTTGCCGCCAATTTTGCATTTATTCGGGATATTGGCCGCCAGTTCCTCGCCAGCTATGCCCGGATCGTGCGGCGGCGGATGCACGATGCCTTTACGCCGGAGGATGAGGCGCGAATGCTCGAATGGCGGGGCCGCTATGCCGAGTTCAACCTGGTCTATGATCGCGGCACGCTGTTTGGGCTGAAGACCGGCGGCAATATCGATGCGATTCTGATGAGCCTGCCGCCGCGCGCCACCTGGAGCTGAGCCCGGTGGCGTTGATGGTGGTGCCGCCCGGCGAGGTGGCCGTGATTGTCACGACGCTGGAAATGCGGGAGCGTCCCGCGGCGCGCGCGCTGCCCGACACGGACTTGCGGCTGGTGCGCTGGGCACAGCCCGACCCGGCGAAATACCGCGCGCTGTTTCGCCGCGTGGGCGCGCCGTGGCTGTGGCATTCGCGGCTCACAATTGATGACGACGCGCTGCTTGCCGCCATCGACCGCCCCGAAACGCAGGTGTTCGCCGTGATCGACCGCGCAGGGATCGAGGTCGGGCTGCTCGAATTCACCCACCCGGCGCCCAATTGGTGCCAGCTTGATTATCTCGCGCTGGTGCCCGAACTGACCGGCAAGGAGCATGGCCGCTGGCTGATGGCGATGGCGCTCGGCATGATGTGGCGGCCGGGGGTGGAGTTGGTGCGGGTCAACACTGGATCGCTCGACCACCCCGGCGCGCTCGGCTTTTACCGGCGACAGGGGTTCATGCCGGTGTTGCGCACGGTGGAGACGTTTCCCGATCCCCGGCTGAACGGGGTTTTACCGCCCGAGGCGGCGCCCCACGTCCCAATCCTCTGATCCGCGCTACGCAAGCCGCCGGTAAAGTACGATCCGAAACAGCATCAGCCCCAACGCCACCGCCGTCGTCAGGGCCGCCGCCCCTGCATCAACAATGATGATGACCAATTGATTGGCGGCGCGCATCCGGTGCAACGCCTCATCAATCGCGAGCAGAGGGGCCGGTAAAATCTGTTGCGCGACCAAAGCAATCGTCGCGACCCCCGCCAGCACCCATCCGCGCCGGTGGCTGAGCGACAGTGCCTTGGCAATGGCGGCCACCGCTGATCCCGGCCGCTCCGCCACCAGCACCGGCCCGACCAGCATCGCGCGCCCCAGCACATAGAGTCCGGGCACCACCAGCATCAGCAACCCGATAATCGCGGGCACCATGACCATCAGCGACGCCAGCAGATAGCGCGGCAATAACACCAGCGCGCGCGCCATGGCATCACCCACCGTCGCGTTCGCCCGGCCAAGGTAGAACGCCATGATGCTGACCCCGCCAAACGCCGCGACAATACTCGACACCAGGAAATGCGCGGCATAATCGCTGATCCAACGGCGATAGGCCTCGATGAACAGCATCGCCTCGGCATTGCTCTGCCCGGCACGGGGCGGCGCGGGCGGTGCGGGCACGAACAGCAAGAGCGCAAGCGTCGGCAGGAACAGGAACACAGCAGCGACCGGCACCAGAATTGCCCGGTCACGCCGCGCCATCGCCCAAGCTTCCCCGGCGATCGCGCCCAAATCCAAGGTCATGCCGCGTCAGCATTCTCGTGCGCGCGCACGGCCCGATAAAAATACGCGACAAAGCTGGTGATAAGCAGCCCAAATGCGGTGGCAACCGCCGCCACAATCGCCGCTGTCAACACGGTGGCAACGGTGATCGGCCCCTCCCCGCCCAGAATCAGCCCGATCACAAAGCCGAATACGCTCTGCGCCGCTGCCACAGCGACGAAGCTGACCACGCCATACAGGAGCGCAAGCCCGATCAGCACCAGTGTATGGCCGCGCGTCATGGCAAAGGACCGCGGCATCGCCCCCAGCATTCGCCGCTCCTCGACGATCACGGCATTTGCGACCAGCAACCGCACCCCGACCCACAGCATCACCACAAGCAATGCGATACAATAAAGCAGGATAAACAACGCAAGCGACGCCGTCAGCCCGGTCGGCACCGGCACCGTGGCGCCCGTGGTGATTGCGCGCTCCATCGCGTCGTAATCGAGACCGGCGGCAACCAGCGCGACCAGCACAGGGATCATGAGCGCCAACACCCCCAGCAACAGGCAAAGCGACACGATAATGACCGGGATCAGCCGCGCGGTTGCCATCTCGCGCGCCTGCGCCACCGACCGCGCCGGATCGAGCGCGAGCGCCATCACTTGAAGCTGCCCCCACAACCCGACAATCACCATCGCCAGGGTGACCAATTGCACGATCCAGCCGCCCGTCGAGCTCGTCGCCAGCGGTTGCAACGCGTTTTGCACCAGCTGCGGCAGGTAAATGAACGGCAAAGCAATTGTCATTACGGCTGCGATATTGTCGCCCAAAAACTCGGTTGAGCGGTCCCACACCGCGCTGACATTTACCTTCGACATGGCGTCTCCCCCACCCGGTTCAGGCCTTGCGGCAGCACGCCGCGCCAGTGACCCCATGCCGCTTAGACGAAGCCCCGCGCGCTTGCCAGTGCTTGCGCCGCGCGACTGGCGGACGCATGTGTCGGATCATGCTGCCCGTGCATGACGAGATCGAATGGCTCATCAGTCCCGCTTTGGTGCCCTATCCAACAGCGATGGCCGAGATGGAGGCCCGCGCCGCCGCCGTTGCCGCAGGGACCGCGCCCGAGCTGATCTGGCTGCTCGAACATCCACCCGTTTACACCGCCGGGACGAGTGCCGATCCGGCCGAGCTGATTGACCCGCGCTTTCCGGTCTATGCGACCGGTCGCGGCGGTCGCTACACTTATCATGGGCCGGGACAGCGGGTGGGATACCTTGTCCTTGACTTGAACAAGCGCGGGCGAGACATTCGCAACTACATAAAATCGCTGGAAGAATGGCTGATCGACACGCTTGCCGGGCTCAACATTGCCGCTTATCCGGTGCCGGGGCGCATCGGCATTTGGACCGATGACCGTGGCGAAGCCGCAAAAATCGGCGCGATCGGCGTGCGCGTGCGGCGATGGGTCACTTTTCATGGTTTTGCGGTTAATATTGCAACTGAATTGTCCGATTTTGGTGGCATTATCCCCTGCGGAATCCGGGAATCACCTGTCACCAGCGTAAAAATGCTTGGCAAAACCCCCGATTTCGGAGCATTCGATGCAGTGCTCGCATCAGGACTCGGGCATTTCTTGCGCAGGTTGTCGCAACCTTTGCAAAACGAGGCTTGAGCGCGAGACAGTATCCG
>PNLG01000369.1 GCA_013822915.1 Sphingomonas sp.
CCGCCGTCCCGCTGAGCCGATTGCCGCCATGGATTATTTTTCGCTGAAGAACGGCACGCTCCACTGCGAGGATGTACCGCTGGCCCGGATCGCCGCCGAAGTCGGCACACCGGTCTATGTCTATTCGCAAGCCACACTGACCCGCCATGCCGAGGTGTTTCGCGCCGGATTGGCGGGGGTTGACCGCCCCCATCTCGCGTTTGCGGTAAAGGCCAATCCGAACCTTGCGGTGCTGCGCGTGCTCGCAAAGGCGGGCTATGGCGCCGATATCGTGTCGGGCGGCGAGCTTGCCCGCGCAATGGCCGCCGGCATGGCGCCCGGCGATATCGTGTTCTCCGGCGTCGGCAAGACGCGCGGCGAGCTGGAGGCGGCGCTGGCGGCGGGCATTGGCCAGGTCAATATCGAGCTGGAGGAGGAGGGGCGCGTGCTCGGCGCGCTGGCCGCCGCCCGTGGCGAAACCGCCCAAGCCGTGCTGCGTGTCAACCCCGATGTCGATGCAGGCACGCACGCCAAAATCTCCACGGGCAAGGCGGAGAACAAGTTCGGCGTGCCAATTGATCAGGCGCCCGCCATTTTCGCGCGGCTCGCGGGGACGCCGGGGCTGAACCTGCGCGGGGTCGCGATCCATATCGGCAGCCAACTAAGCACGCTCGCCCCGCTGGAGGCCGCTTACGAACGCATCGGCCGGTTGGTGGCGGAATTGCGTAACGCGGGCCATGCGATCACCCATGTCGATCTGGGCGGCGGGCTGGGCGTCCCCTATCGCGCCGGGGATGTGGTCCCCAGCCCCGCCGATTATGGCGCAATGGTCGCCCGCGTTACCCGGGACTGGGATGTTACACTCATGTTCGAGCCGGGCCGCGTCATTTGCGGCAATGCAGGCGTGCTGGTGACGGAGGTGATCTGGGTCAAGCCCGGCGTTGTCCATCCGCATGTCATTGTCGATGCCGCGATGAACGACCTTGCCCGCCCCGCGCTCTATGACGCCTGGCATGATTTTGTCGCGGTCAGCCCAAGCGGCGCACGCATGACAGCCAATATCGCTGGCCCCGTATGCGAAAGCGGCGACACATTCGCCACCGCGCGCGACATTGATGCGGTTGCCAGCGGCGATCTGGCGATTTTCCGCACCGCAGGCGCTTACGGCGCGACGATGGCGAGCACCTATAACAGCCGCGCGCTCGTTCCCGAAGTGATGGTCAACGGCGATCGCTATGCCGTGGTCGCCGATCGCATCGCCTCTGCCACCATCCTCAGTGCGGAGCGTGTGCCGGACTGGCTGGCGTGAGCCTGCACAGCCTGCCGCTGTTCGTGCGTCTCGGCGGGCGGGCGGTGATCGTGGTTGGCGCGGGTGAGCAGGCAGCACCCAAGCGCCGCCTCCTCGAACGCAGCGGTGCCGTGGTGGTGGGCGAGGAGACACAGGCCGCACTCGCCATTGTCGCGGTCGAGGATGATGCGCAGGCCGAAGCCGCGGTCGCACGGTTGCGCGCACGCGGGGTGCTGGTCAATGCCGTCGACCGGCCGGATTTGTGCGATTTCACGCTGCCTGCAATTGTCGATCGCGACCCCGTGCTGATCGCGATTGGTACGGGCGGTGCGTCCGCCGGGCTGGCGGCGGCTTTGCGGCAACGGCTGGAGGCGATTATGCCCGCTGGACTTGGTGCGCTTGCCGATCGCCTGCACAGTGCGCGGGCCGCAATGCGGGCGCGCTTCCCCGATGGCGGCGAACGGCGGCGCGCGCTGGGGGCCGCCCTTGCGCCCGGTGGCCCGCTCGATCCACTGACCCCCGTAGCCGACGATGCGGTAGCGGCATGGTTGGCCGCCGCCGCCGCGCCTCTGAACCGGCTGGAGCAGATCGTCCTGACATCGCCCGATCCCGATGACCTGACCTTGCGGCAAGCGCGGTGGCTAGCACTCGCCGACCGGGTTTATCACCCAGCGGACGCGCCGCCCGCGATCCTGAACCGCACCCGCGCCGATGCCGAGCGGCTATGCGCGCCGGTGCCGCACCCGCTTTTACCCGGCCTTTCGGTCGCGTTGGTGATGCCATGAACAGCTTTGCTTACTGCGTCCACCATGCCGATGTTCGCCGCATCGACCCGCAACAAGCGGTCACGCACCGGTCCGAACTGGTGTGGATTCATCGCACCGACAGCGATGCCGATGCGCAGGCCTGGCTGCGCGACAAGGCAGGGTTGCCCGATTATGTCGTCGACGCGCTGACGGCGAGCGAAACCCGCCCGCGCTGTGACGCGGTTGGCGAGGGCGTCATCGTGAACCTGCGCGGACGCTCGGACAACGCCATGCCGATGTCCGACCCGCTGGCGTCAGTGCGGATCTGGGCCGTCGCGGGGCGGCTGATTTCGGTGACGCGCCGCCCGCTTACCGCCATTGCACTGGTCGAAGCCGAGCTGGCGAGCGGCACGATCCACGATCCGGGCGATCTCATCGCCGCCTTTGCCACCGCCATCACCACCGAGCTTGACCCCGAAGTTGCCGAACTGGGCGACTTGCTTGACGATTGCGAAGCCGATCTGAGCGGCGACCGGGTGTTCGAACTGCGTCAAAAAGTCACCAAAGTGCGCAGCACCGCCATCGGCTATCGCCGCTTCCTGTCGCCACAGCGCGCGGCGATCGAAAAGCTTGCGGCCCTCCCCGCGCCGTGGCTGCAAGGCGATGATCGGCTCCACCTCTCGGCCGCCGCCGACCGCGCCGCGCGTATGGCCGAGGAACTGGAATCAATCCGCGAGCGGGCCGCACTGACGCATGAAGCACTCACCGATTTGCGCGCTGAACAGATTGACCGCCGCTCGCTCATCATCGCGATCGTCGCAATGGTGTTCCTGCCGCTGACCTTCCTGACCGGGCTGCTCGGCATGAATGTCGCGGGGATTCCCTATGCCCATGCGCCCTGGGCGTTTTGGGGGGTGGTCGGGGTATGCGCGCTGCTCGCAATCGGAATCGCGGGCTATTTCATTCAGCGGCACTGGTTTCGCTGATCGCGTCGAGCCGATCATTAAGCTGTTGAAGCGAAGCAATCAGCCGCAGGCGGTCGGCGCGCGTCTCAGCAAGCTGGGCGCGCGTTTCGCCCAATTCCATAGCGCGGGCGGCAATCCGCGCGTCAAGCGCGGCGTTCGACCGCTTCAGCTCAGCAATCCGGCGCGACCGCGCAATCACGCGGTCGATCCGCGCGACCAGCACATCAAACGAAAAGGGCTTGGCGACATGATCGTCGGCGCCCGCGCGCAACACCTCTACCGTCGACAGCGTATCGGTCTGCCCGGTCACGACAATCACCGGCAAATCAGCGGAATCGCGCGCGCTGCGAATTTCGCGCAGCACGCTCAATCCCGGCATGCCCGGCATCACCAGGTCGAGCAGCACCAGGTCAAAACCACGCGCCGCAATCAGATCAAGCGCCTCCGCTCCCGTCTCACACAGCACCACCAGATAGCCATTGGCGGACAATTGCTGACCAATCACGTTCAGGCTGGTGCGGCTGTCATCGACCGCCAGGATGGTGCGCGTGTTGCCGACCCGAAAGCCGGTAAACGCGTCCTGATGCGGTAGCAATTCCATAGCGATTGAGCGGCTCCGTACGGCAATTGGAGGCTTTTTAATGCCGCAATGTTCTCAATCTGGTTAACGGCGCAACCACCACCCCCCGTTCGCGGGTTGCGCGCGGCGGTCCAGCCGGGCAGGCAATGACCATGCGCTGGGACGTAATCATCATTGGTGGCGGGCATAATGGGCTGGTCTGTGCCTGGTATCTGGCGCGCGCGGGCAAGCGGGTGATGGTGCTGGAGCGGCGTGGTATCGTCGGCGGCGCGGCGGTGACGGAGGAATTCGCGCCCGGCTTTCGCAATTCGACCGCCAGCTACACTATCGGGCTGCTCGACCCCGCGATCGCGCGCGACATGGATCTCAGCGGTCACGGCCTCCGCATTGTCAGCCGCCCGTTCAGCAATTTCCTGCCCACCGACAATGGCCGCTATCTGCTGATGGGGGGCGGGCAATCAGCCGCAGCATTGGCCGCATGGTCACCGCGCGATGCGGCCGCCCTGCCCGATTATGAGCGGCGGTTGGGCAGTGTTGCGCGCGTGCTGCGGCTGCTGGCCGACCGGGTGCCGCCAGCGGGCGACACTGGCGGCGTGATCCGCGCGGTGGAACAGGGCTGGCGCTTGCTTGGCTTACCCGATCCGGCCAAACGCGACGTGATCGACCTGTTCACCCGCTCCGCGCGCGAAGTGCTCGACCGTTTTTTCGAAAGCGATCCGGTCAAGGCCGTGTTCGGCTTTGACGCCATTGTCGGCCATTATGCGAGCCCCGACACGCCGGGCAGCGCCTATGTCCTGCTGCACCATGTGTTTGGCGAGGTGAATGGCATCCCCGGCGCCTGGGGCCATGCAATCGGCGGGATGGGCGCGGTGACGCAAGCGATGGCGCGCGCGTGCGAGGCGGCGGGCGTGACGATCCGCCTGGATGCGCCTGTCGCGCGCGTGCTGGCGACAGGCGGGCGCGTGGACGGGGTGGAACTGGCGAGTGGCGAGCGGATCGGCGCGCGGTCGGTTGCGGCCAATTGCCACCCCAAGACGCTGCTCCTCGACCTGCTCGACCCCGCGCTGCTCGACCCCGGCTTGCGCAGCCGCGTCACCGCCCATGCCAATGGATCGGCGACGTTGCGCATGAATGTCGCGCTGTCCGCGCTGCCGCGCTTTACCGCGCGGCCAGCGCCGGGCGATCATTTGCGCAGCGGCATCATATTGGCCCCCAGCCTTGACTATATGGACCGCGCCTATGCCGATGCGCGCGCGCACGGGTGGTCAAAGCGGCCGATCGTCGAAATGCTGATCCCCTCGCTGGTCGACGATACGCTGGCGCCGCCGGGCACGCATGTTGCAAGCCTTTTTGCGCAGCATTTTGATCCGCGCCTTGCCGATTGGGCGCAGCATCGCCGCGCCGCCGCCGATGCGGTGATCGACACGGTGGAAGCATTTGCGCCCGGATTTCGCGCGTCGATCCTTGGCGAAATGATCCTGACGCCCACCGATCTGGAGGCGCGCTTCGGGCTGGTTGGCGGCGATATTTTCCACGGGCGGATGTCGCTTGACCAGTTGTGGGCGGCGCGGCCCGTCTTTGGGCTGGGCGCCCACCGCATGCCCGTGCGCGGACTGTGGCTGTGCGGCTCGGGCGCACACCCCGGTGGCGGGGTCAGCGGCCGGCCGGGCCGCAACTGCGCGCGGGCAATGCTGGGGAGGGTTTAACCCCCGCGAATTTGGC
>PNLG01000064.1 GCA_013822915.1 Sphingomonas sp.
GACCGCTTTCCCGCCCCCGCCCGCCCGATTGTCGCCGCCATGGCTGCCGCTGCGGCCGCTGCCCCCGAACGCGCGGTCGCGTTTCAGGGCGCGCCGGGCGCCAATTCGCATATTGCCGCGCTTCAGGCGGTGCCCGGCAGCCTGCCGCTGCCCTGTTTCGATTTCGACGATGCAATTGAGGCCGTCCAGTCGGGATCAGCCGAACAGGCGATCATCCCGATTGAAAATTCGCTGCACGGGCGCGTGGCGGACATTCATTTCCTGCTTCCCGAATCAGCGTTGACGATCATTGGCGAGTTTTTCCTGCCGATTCGCTATGCGATGATGGGGCTGGGCACGCGGGACCAGGTGCGCGAAGTGGTGAGCCATCCCCAGGCACTCGGCCAGTGCCGCCAATGGCTGCGCGCGGCGGGGATTACGCCGGTATCCTATCCCGATACAGCGGGCGCCGCCGCGCTGGTCGCCGAAGGGGGCGACCCGGCGGTGGCGGCGCTTGCACCCGCGATTGCCGCCGACACCTATGGCCTGACGCTGTTGGTGGAGGATATTGCCGACGCTGCGCACAACATGACGCGCTTTGTCCTGCTCGCACAACAGGGCGTGCCGTTTGACGGCGACGGGCCGTTCCTCACCACGCTGATCTTTGCGCTGCCCAATGCGCCGGCGGCACTTTACAAGGCGCTTGGCGGGTTTGCGACGGCGGGCGTCAACATGACCAAGCTGGAAAGCTATCAACGCGGCGCAAGCTTTGCCGCGACCGAATTTTACGCCGATTTTATCGGCCGCCCCGGCGACCCGGCGGTTGACCGCGCACTGAGCGAGCTTGGCTTTCACTGCGAATGGGTGCGCTTGCTCGGCACCTATCCGATGGCGCGCGAGCGTTAGAATTTGTTCGACTGGCGCGGGAGGGAGAGCGGGCCGACGCCGTGTCTGTTTCAGTGCAACTGAAACAGACTCAACGAGTTACCCCCTCGCCCATTCCGTCAACAGCGTGTGCGCAATGGCATAGGGAGGCGCGGGCAGGAACGGCCCGTCACCGCCCGCCATCACCGCGCGCACGGTGTCGCGCGGTACCCAGATCGCATCCTCCAGCTCGCTCGTGTCGATCGTAAGCGCGTCATCCTGCGCCACTGCGACGCACGCCATCATTAGGGACGAGGGGAAGGGCCAGGGCTGGCTCGCGATATAGCGCACCTGCCCGACGCGCACGCCCGCTTCCTCAAACACTTCGCGGGCCACCGCTTCCTCAATCGATTCGCCGGGTTCGACAAAACCGGCCAGCGCCGAATAGCGCCGCTCGGGCCAACCCTTGCCCCGGCCGAGCAGCGCGCGCCCGTCATGTTCGACCAGCATGATCACCACAGGGTCGACGCGCGGAAAATGCTCCGCCCCGCAATTGTCGCACTTGCGCGCCCAGCCTGCCCGCATCATCGCGGTCGGCGTGCCGCAATTGGCGCAAAAACCGTGGCGGCTATGCCAGTCGAGCACACTGCGCGCGGCAGCATAGGTCGCAGCCTCCCCCGGCGCGAACTGATCGAGCATGCCAAACAGCCGCAGCGACCGCCCCGGCGGCGCGCGCATTCCCGGCTCATATGCCGCGAAATGGGGCCGGTCGCCCTCGTCCAGTCCCAACAGCACCAGCTCGGCATCGTCCGGCGCCTCCGCGAGTGAGGTCCACACCAGCGTGCCCTCGCCCGTCAGCTCAGGCTCGAAATTGATGAGGCGCAGCAACCGCGCCCGCCAATCGCCCTGCAACGCCGCGATTGCGCCTGCATCATGGCGCAGATTATCGGCGCGGTTCAGCCGCCCGCCCGTAAATCCCGGCACCCGCACCGCCCCGCGTCAGCGCGCCAGATCGGCGTAAAGCGCCTTCGTGAAATCGGGACGCAGCGGCCAGCGATCACCGGGCAGGTAATTGACCATTACGGTTGCGCGCACCTTGTTCTTGGGATCGATCCAGGCAATCGTGCCCGCCGCTCCCCCCCAGCCATAAGTCCCCTTGCCCGGCCCGCCGGGGGTATCGACCAGCGCCACCGAACCGCCTGCGCCAAACCCTTGGGTGGAGGTCGTGCCGCCGGTGGCCGCGACGGCGCCGGGATAAATCACGCCCTTGGGCAGCAGATCGGACATGCCGAGCGCGACCGTCTCCGCCTTCATCACCCGCACCCCGTCGAGCATCCCGCCGTTGAGCAGCATATGCAGGAATCGATCATAATCATTTGCCGACATGACCAGCCCCGCGCCACCAAAGGGAAAGCTGGGCGGCGAGAGATAAACCGAGGTGGCTGCGGCATCGAGCGGCAGCGGGTTTTCACCCAAAAAGGCATAACCCGTCGCCAACCGTTTGGCATCGCCCGCCGGCACCGTGAAATAGGTCGAGTTCATCTTCAGCGGGGTGAAAATCCGCGTTTGCAGGAAAGTGTCGAACGGCATCCCGCTTACCTTTTCGATCACGGCCCCCATCACGTCGAGCCCGATCGAATAGCTCCATTTAGTGCCCGGTTCGGCAATCAGCGGTAGGGTCGCCACTTTCTCGGCAAAGGCTTGCAGCGTGGCCGGGCGGACCTTGCGCAAGTCCTTTTCCGCCTGCACCGTCGAGCTGAACGGGGTGATCCCGGCTTCATTATAGGCGTTAAGAAGCGGCCCCTTCGTCACAATCGTATAGCCAAGACCAGCGGTATGGGTGAGCAAATGGCGCACGGTGATTTCGTTCTTGGCCGGAACCGCGGTCAAATCCTTGGTGCCATCGACCAGCACGGTCATATTCTTGAACGCGGGGATATATTTGCTGATTGGGTCATCAAGCTTCAGCTTGCCGTCCTCAACCAGCATCATCGCGGCCATACCCGTGATCGGCTTGGTCATCGAATACACGCGCCAGAGCGAATCGCCATCAGCGGCGGGCGATCCGGCGTCAAAGGCCAGGGCACCGGCCGAATACACCGTCGTCGAATGGCCCAGGCCGATCACGGCGACGATGCCCGGAGCCTTGCGCGTGGCGGGATAGCTGTCGATCAGGGCGACTGATTTGGGCAGCGCAGCCGACACGGGGGCGGCGGCTGCGTGGTTGCCATGCGCCTGCTTGGCGGTCGCCCCCTGCCTGGCAATTGCCCCTGTCGCTGCCACGGCGATCAATGCAGTCATTGCGACAGTGCGAAACTTGGCCATCACTCTCTCCCCAAACGCGCCGCCTTGGCGAACACCGTTGGCAGCCCCGCCGACTCGAGGTCGTCGATTGGCCACCACTCGCCCGGCGCTGCGCCTGATTGCCCGTCGCCGGTAGTAATCGCAAGCGCGAGTTGCACGCGGAAATGCGTAAAGACATGGTCGGCAGTGCCGCTTGCCATGGTCCAGCCGTCGCCCGCGATTGGCGCGCCCGTCAGCCCCGGCGGCGCGTCCGCCCATGGCCCGGTCGGCAGCGCGCGCATCCCGCCGAGCAGCCCGCGCGGCGGCCGCCGCACCAGCAACACCGCGCCGTCTCGTTCGACCCAGAACACGGTGCCATAACGCTGCGGCTTGGGCGCCTTGGCAGATTTCACCGGATGGTCTTGAGGGTTCCCTTGCGCGCGGGCGGCACACATCGCGGCCAGCGGGCACAGCGCACAGGCGGGGTTACGCGGGGTGCACAGCATCGCGCCCAAATCCATCATTGCCTGTGCAAAATCGCCGCAACGCGCATCCGGCGTGATCCGGTCAGCCAGCGCATGGATCAGCGGCTTGGCACCGGGCAGGGGCTCCGCGAGCGCGAACAGGCGCGCAACGACGCGCTCAACATTGCCATCCACCACCACGGCGCGCTTGCCAAAGGCGATCGCGCTGACGGCGGCGGCGGTATAGCCGCCAATGCCGGGCAAGCGCTGCAGCGCATCCTCCCCCGCCGGGAAAGCGCCGCCTGCCGCAGCCACTGCCCGCGCGCACGCCAGCAGATTGCGGGCGCGGGCGTAATAGCCAAGCCCCGCCCATGCCGCCATCACCTCCGCATCCTCTGCTGCTGCCAGCGCCGACACCGTTGGCCAGCGCGCGACAAATTCGGCAAAACGCGGCCGCACCGTCGCCACGGTCGTTTGCTGGAGCATCACTTCGGATAGCCACACGCGGTAAGGATCGGCGCGTTCGCCCGCCCGCGCCCGCCAGGGGAGCACGCGGGCATGCGCATCATACCAGCCGAGCAGCGCAGGCGCGATTTGCGCGGGGTCACATCGAAGCTTGGCGTCCACCCGGCGGCTATGGCATGGACATGGCCGTGAACAAAACCATGCCCCCGTCAACCAAGCGACCGGCCCCCAAGTCGGGCGATGCCCCTCGCAGCGGCGGCGCGCGCGCGCTCAGCGATTTGCTGCCCGCGATCGGCGGCGTTGCGTTCAAAAAATTCGGCTTTGTCCAATCCTCGGTCGTCAGCCGCTGGCCCGAAATCGTCGGCGCGCGATTCGCCGCTGTGTCTGCGCCCGAATCGATTCGCTTCCCGCGCGGGGCGAAGCAGGACGGCACGCTCCACCTTGTCGTGCGCGGCGCGCATGGCACGATGATGCAGCATATCGCGCCCGAGATTGTCGAGCGGGTAAACCGGTTCTTCGGCTATGCAGCGGTTGCGCGGGTCGTGATGCGCCAGGGCGATGTTGCGGCCGCCACGCGCTCCCCCCGCCCCGCTGCGGCGCCCCCTTCGCTCAAGCCCGTGCCGACCGAAATTGGCGACAGTTTGCGCGCGATTGCCGATCCTGAGCTAAAGGCCGTGCTGGCGGCGCTGGCGGCGGGCGTTGCCGCCCCGCTTGGACCGAGCCGGGCCGACCCGGAGAAGATTTCGTGAACCGCCACCTGATGTTGGTCGCGCTGATTGGCCTTGCCGCATCGGCAATCGCCGCGCCGCCCGCCAAGCGCGCCGCCCCCCGTCCCGCAGCCAAAGCAGCCCCCGCCGATTGGGCAAGCGCCGCCCGCGTTTCACCGACCGGCACTATTGTGGTCGGCAACCCGGCGGCGCGGGTGAAGATAGTCGAATATCTCAGCTTCACCTGCCCGCACTGCGCCGCCTTTGCCCGCGAATCATCAGCAACGCTCAAAGGGCAGCTGATCCGCTCGGGCTCGACTAGCCTGGAATATCGCCCGCTCACCTCCAACCCGCTTGATCTGGCCGCCGCGATCGTCGCGCGCTGTGCGGGTCCGGCGCGCTATGTCGCGGTAGCGGACGCGATATTGGCGCGGCAGGATGATTGGGTCGGGCTCGGCTTCAACTTCGTCAAT
>PNLG01000014.1 GCA_013822915.1 Sphingomonas sp.
ATCGCTCAAAAAGCGCGGGAAAAATGCGCGGCTGAACCGCTCACCCAATCTCTTCATCGCGATCGACGCCCCAGATCCGGTTGGCCTCGACATAGCCGCCGCGCCCCATCACATCGAGCCAGCACCAGCCGCGCGCGCATTTGCTGACCCGGCCAACCACGCCGGGCGCGGCCCGCCATAATAATCTGGCGCCAAAACGCGGCGATTCGAGCAACTCGGCCACGCTCCCCATCACATAGCCGGTGCGGGTTTCGCTCAGCAAATTGGCCTGAATCCACCCCTGCGCGCCATCGGGGTCTTCGATCTTGCGCCATTCCTTATACACCATCAGCACACGCACCGGCAGTCCGCTGCGCTGATAGAGCCAGATCGCCGGAAATTCGCGTCCCGGCCCGGTCCGCATTCGCGCCTTTGATGCCTTGATCGACTGATAAACCGGGGTCTGCACCTTTTGCGCCACCGCATCGGCGGGCAGCGACAGGCACAATGCGGCCACCGCCATTACCATCCACATCCCGCCGCGCATCGCCCATCCCTTTGTTGATCCGGTTGCCGACTTTCCTAACGCTGCAACACCGTGCGTATCAACCACCGTTGACGTCGGCAAAACCACAGGCCAAGCCATAAACATGCCCGATATGAGACGCCCCCTGCCCCGCGTGCCCAATCCCAAGGTGGTGGTGACGCGCGAACTGTCCGACGACGTGATGGCGCGGATGGAACAATTGTTCGACGCATCGCTCAACCGCGACGATACCCCCTATAGCCGCGACCGGCTGGTGGCGGCGGTGCAGGATGCCGATGTGCTCGTCCCGACCGTCACCGACGATATCGACGCGGCGCTGATCGAGGCTGCTGGCGAACGGCTAAAGCTCATCGCCAATTTTGGCGCCGGCGTGAACCATATCGACCTGAAGGCCTGCCGACGCCGCGGGATCATCGTCACCAACACCCCCGGCGTCCTGACCGAAGATACCGCCGACATGACAATGGCGCTGATCGTGTCGGTGCCGCGTCGGCTGGCGGAGGGTGAAAAGCTGGTGCGGTCGGGCCAGTGGAAGGGGTGGAGCCCCGGCGGGATGCTCGGCCACCGCATCGGCGGCAAGGCGCTGGGCATTATCGGCATGGGCCGCATCGGTCAGGCGGTCGCCCGGCGCGCGCGCGCCTTTGGCCTGACGATCCATTATCACAATCGCCACCGCCTGCCCAAGGTTGTGGAGGCGGAACTGGGCGCGCAGTGGCACCCCAATCTCGACGAAATGCTCGGCAATATCGACATTTTGACGCTCCACACCCCGCGCAATGCGGAGAGCGAGAATTTGCTGAGTGCCGAGCGCATCGCGCTGCTGCGCGCGCATGTCTATGTCATCAACACCTCGCGCGGCGGGATTGTGGACGAAGCGGCGCTGACCGATGCGCTCGAAAGCGGGCGGCTGGCGGGGGCAGGCCTCGACGTTTGGCGGCACGAACCGCAGATCGACCCGCGCCTGCTTGCCCTCCCCAATGTCGTGATGACCCCGCATATGGGATCGGCAACATTTGAGGGGCGGATGGCGTCAGGCGAAAAAGTCATCACCAACATCCGCGTCTGGGCCGATGGCCACCGCCCGCCCGATCAGGTGCTGGAGGGGTGGGTTTAGCGCGACCGACCGCCCCAACCCCTCAATCCCCGGTCAAAATCCGATCCACAAGCTGCTTCACCGTCGGCACGAAGCCGTTGGAATAAAACGGGTCTTGCTTGAATTTATACGCACCATGGCCCGCAAACATCAGATTGCGGTCGGTGTCGCCGCCATGCGCGATCTCCTGCAACGTCTTCTGGATGCAAAAGCTGCGCGGATCGGCGAGCCGACCGGTCGAATTGCTCTCGCTATCCATCCATGACGAAAACGCACATTGTGAAAGGCAGCCCATACAGTCCGACTGATCCTTGCGAATCTCGGCCTTTTCCTCGGGCGTCACGAAAACCAGCGTGTGATCGGGCGTTTTCAGCGCATCGGTAAAACCACCCCCGAACCAGGCGCGCGCGCGCATCAAATCGCCCTTCGTCACCCAGAAATTCTTGCCCTTCACCCCGACATCAAGCTGAAACTGATGGTCGCCCGCGGCTTCGGTGGAATAGGGGATTTGCCGTTCCGACCGTGCTTCCAGCGCGCGCAAAAATGGATTGCGGACCGCGCTTGAATAAAAGCCGGTCGGCGAAAAACGGTGGAGCAGCACTTCGCCCGGCTCGATCTGGGTCAGCTTGTCCTTCCACCCCTGCGGAATCGGGCTTTCCTGCGTCAGCAGCGGGCGGGTACCGAATTGGAACGCGATCTGCCCAAGTTCGGGATTGTCGATCCATTCGTTCCAGTCGCGCAGATACCACACGCCGCCCGCCATCACGATCGGCACGCTATCGGGGATGCCGCCCTCACGCATCGTCTCGCGCAGTGCCTTGACGCGGGGGTATGGATCTTGTGGCGCGAGCGGATTTTCGGCGTTGGACAGGCCGTTGTGCCCGCCCGCCAGCCAGGGGTCTTCATAAACCACGGCCGCCAGCCATTCCTGCGCCTTGGAATAAGCGCGCTTCCACAATGCGCGAAACGCACGCGCCGAGCTGATAATCGGTAGGTAATTTACCTCATAAGATGCTGCGATCTCTGATAATTTATAAGGCATCCCGGCGCCGCAAGTAACCCCCGCCACCATGCCGCGCGTCCGTTCCAGCACCCCGTGGAGCACGCGCTGCGCCCCGCCCATTTCCCAGAGCACATTGATGTTGATCGCACCCTTGCCGCCCGCAATCTCAAACGCGCGGCGCACTTGCTGTACGGCGCCCTCAATCGCGTAGTTCACCAGCTCTTCATGCCGGTCGCGCCGGGTCAGCGCGCGGTAGAGTTGGGGGATGATCCTTCCATCGGCGTCATAGCTGTCGGCGTTGACCGCCGACACCGTGCCGATGCCACCCGCTGCGGCCCAGGCGCCAGCACTGGCATGGTTTGTTGCCGCCACACCCTTGCCGCCCTCGACCAGCGGCCAAACTTCCTGGCCGCTATAAACAATCGGCCTAACACCCTTGAACACCCAAATCTCTCCAGCAACCAAGCCACATTTATAGCGTGATATTGCCAATATTCGACAAGATTCTGCCTCAACCCAGGATATCGGGCACGCCCACTGCCTCACCATAGAGCCGCTGATACGCCGCCAGCATCGTTGCTTCATCATATTCGGCGGCGGCTTTGCGCCGATTCGTCGCGCCAAGGCTCTGACGAAACGGCGGATTATCAACCATGAGCTGCAGGATATCGCGCAACCAGATTTCGCCATGTCCGCGCGCGATATAGGCCGCATTTTCGGGCGAAATCATTGTGGGCACATCGCCCACAGCAGGCGCTGCAATGGGGAGCCCGGCGGCCATCCCCTCCACCACCGCGATCGGAAACTGCTCGCTGCGCGATGACAGGGCGAGGATATCGAACAACCCGACACAGCGCGCCGGATCGGGAAGGAAGCCGGGCAGATGCACCCGGTCGGCCATGCCCATCGCCGCCGCCGTTGCCTCAATCCGGCCACGTTCCGGTCCCTCCCCCACAATCACCAGCCGAACCTTGCCCGACAGGCCACCCGCCGCGCGCACCAACATCGGCAAGTCCTTAACCTCGCGCAGGCCCGCGAGCGTGCCGATCACCACTTCACCCGCTTTGCGGCGAAAACCGGGGATCGCGCGCTCGTCGGGGCGGATCGCATAGCGGGCGACGTCAATCCCATTAACGATGCGGTGGACGCGGCCCGCCGGTTGCCCCCAGCGTTTGCGGGCAATCGCCTCCAGCGTTGCCGACGGCACGACCAGCGCGTGCGCGGCGGCCAGCGCGATGCGGCGATACATGTTGCGCTGCGGCTTCAGCCCATTGGCTTCGTCGCTGTTGAAACCGTCTTCGTGATGGACGATCGGCGGCATGCCCTTCCCAAACACGCGGCGCGCCATCACCCCGTCGATCGCACCCCAATTATAGCTGAGCACCAGGTCAAAGCGACGCATATAGCGCGCTAACGCTTCATAGCGCGCGACCGATGGCTTGCCGGTCAGCGGCGGCGGGTCTTGGGCGATTTCATAGGCGATGCCCGGCGCAATCGCCGCCCGCGCGCCCAGCGCCTCTGGCACCCCCGACACGATGGTGTGGCGTGCCCGGTCACCGAACAAGTTCATCAGCCGCACCGCGCGCGCTTCCTTGCCGCCCAGGTCAAAGCTGGAATGCAGATGCAGGATATGGAGCGCGGCCGCCATTACCGGGAGTCGATAGCGCGGATCATGCCGCTTGCCAGCCCCTTACAACGCAACCCGCGCGAGCAGGCGGTCGATGGCGGCGACCGCCACCGGCTCCTCCAGCGTTGGCGCATGGCCGCAACGCGGCACCGTCACCAGCGCGGCATCGGGCAGCGCTTCCGCCATGCGCTGCGCGACATCGGCGGAAAAAATGTCCGAATATTCGCCTCGCACGATCGCGACCGGTCGCCCCCGCAACTGATCGAGCGCGCGCCACATGTCCGGGCCAGCCTCATTCCCCGGCACGCGAAACGGCTCCGCGATCTTCATGTCGTAATCGAGCACGATCCGCCCCGCGCTGTTCAGCCGGTAAAGCCGCTTGGCCATCGCCAGCCACTCGCCGACCGCATAGTCGGGATAGACATCGCGATTGGCGTCCGCCACCGCGCGGGCGGCGTGCATCCAGGTCGGCCAGGTATGGCTGCGCCCGACATAGCCCCTGATCCGTGCAAGGCCCGCCGGGTCAATTTCCGGCCCGACATCGTTCAGCACGGCGCCCGCAAGTTGTTCGTGCGCGGCCCCCGCCAGCAACATCGTGACAATCCCGCCCAGCGACGTGCCGATCGCGACATAGCGATCACAGCCAATATCGGCGAGCAGCGCCTCGACATCCTGCACATAGACAAGCGGAACATAGCTCATCGGGTCTTTGGCATAGCCGCTGTCGCCGCGGCCGCGCAGATTGACCGTCAGCACGCGCCATTCGGCGCTCAACCGCGCCGCCACCTCCTCATAATCGCGGGCATTGCGGGTAAGACCGGGCAAGCAGATGATCGGCGGGCGCCCGGCGGCCTTGCCCGCATCGCGCGGCGCATAGTCACGGGCATGCAGGCGCACCCCGTCGCGCGACCACCAATAGCGATTTTCCCAATGGGGATTGTCGGCAAACTTACTTTCTTGGCTGGCCATGT
>PNLG01000135.1 GCA_013822915.1 Sphingomonas sp.
ACCGTATCAGTATGGCAGCGCGCCTCCTCCCGCAAGTCGAAAGGCCATTTCGTGCTGACATTCATTCTGGGCGGGGCGCGATCGGGCAAAAGCCGGCACGCGCAAATCATGGCCGAGGCAATGGCGGGCCAGCTCATTTACATCGCGACCGCGCAACCATTTGACGACGAAATGGCGGATCGCATCGCCCGGCATCGCCGCGACCGCGATGATCGGTGGCAAACGATCGACGCGCCCATCGAGCTTGCAGCCGCGGTTCGGACACAGGGTGTGTCTGATAACATCGTGCTGGTCGATTGTCTGACGCTGTGGATGAGCAACATCATGCTGAGCGGCGCCGATGTCGATGCAGCCATTGATGAGCTGGTCGAAGCGCTTCGCGCATTGCCCGTTCCAGGCATTATAGTCAGCAATGAAGTGGGCCTTGGCATTGTGCCGGATAACGCTATGGCGCGCCAGTTTCGCGATCACACCGGTCGACTGCATCAACGGATCGCGGAAATTGCCGATCGTGTCGAGTGGATGGTCGCGGGGCTATCGCTTCGCATGAAATAGCGAGTGGCGCGATTGGGCGATCGCTGCACCCGCCGCCTGCATCGGCGCTGGCCCTGACCCAGCGATTTGAGCAACCATGGGCGCCGCGACCACAGCCTCTACCCGCGCGCACGCCCAAATCGGCTCAGAATGCCCATGGGCAGCCGCGCGCGCCCGCACCTACCGCCCGAGTCCGCTGAGTGCGCATCGCGCGGCAGCGAGAACGCGATGCCGCTCATTGCCGGACCAGCTGGGACTTTCGCCCGGCTATACGCGACGACGTTACCAAGTGAGGGAAGGCCTAATCCTCTCGGACCGCCGCGCGCCGTTTGGCGCCGATACCCCGCTACCGCGCCCGGCGGCTGCTTCCCGGCATGCCGCCGCGCATTTTCTGGCTTTTGCCATAGCGGGTTTTGCGGGTGCCCGGCTTGCCTTCGTTGCTGCGGCCCAGCACCGGCGCGCGCCGCTCGTCGGCTGGCAGGCCAAGCTCCTCCGCCTCCAGCGCGCGGATTTCGTCGCGCAGCCGCCCGGCCTCCTCAAATTCCAGATCGGCGGCGGCGGCGCGCATCCGCTTTTCAAGCTCCTCGATATGGCTACGCAGATTATGGCCGACCATGTGCCGGTCGCGGTCATCCTCGTCGATTGCCACGGTGACCTGATCGCGGCTCGCTACATCCTTGATGATGTCCCCGATATTGCGCCGGATCGTCGTCGGCGTGATCCCGTGCGCTTCGTTATAGGCAAGCTGCTTTTCGCGCCGCCGCGCGGTTTCGTTCATTGCGCGTTCCATGCTGCCGGTGATCCGGTCGGCATAGAGGATGACGCGCCCGTCAACATTGCGCGCCGCGCGCCCGATCGTCTGGATCAGCGAGGTTTCGGAGCGCAAAAACCCCTCTTTATCCGCGTCCAGGATCGCGACGAGCCCGCATTCGGGAATGTCCAGCCCCTCGCGCAGCAGGTTGATCCCTACCAGCACATCATACACGCCCAGCCGCAAATCGCGGATCAGCTCAATCCGCTCCAGCGTTTCGACATCGGAATGCATATAGCGCACACGGATTCCGGCTTCATGCATGAATTCGGTCAGATCCTCCGCCATCCGCTTGGTCAGCGTGGTGACGAGCGTGCGGTAACCGCGATCGGCGGTCTTGCGCGCCTCCGCAATCAGGTCCTGCACCTGCTCCTCAACCGGCTTGATTTCGATCGGCGGGTCGATGAGCCCGGTTGGGCGGATCACCTGTTCCGCAAACACGCCCCCGGTCTGCGCCATTTCCCAACTACCCGGCGTTGCCGAGACATAGGTGGTTTGCGGGCGCATCGCCTCCCACTCGTTAAAGCGTAGCGGGCGGTTGTCGATCGCGCTGGGCAGCCGAAAGCCATATTCGGCGAGCGTCAGCTTGCGCCGGTGGTCGCCGCGCGACATGCCGTTGATCTGGCCGATGGTGACATGACTTTCATCGACGAACAGCAGCGCATTGTCGGGCAGATATTCGAACAGGGTCGGCGGCGGCTCGCCCGGCATGCGACCGGTCAGGAAGCGCGAATAGTTTTCAATGCCCGCACAACTTCCCGTGGCAGCAATCATTTCAAGGTCGAAATTGGTGCGCTGTTCAAGGCGCTGCGCCTCCAGCAATTTCCCTTCCGCAACCAGTTCTTTCAGGCGCGCGGCCAGTTCGATCTTGATCGCTTCCATCGCCTGCTTCAGCGTTGGCCCCGGCGTGACATAATGCGAATTGGCATAGACACGCACGTAATTAAGACTGGCGACCTTCTTGCCGGTCAGCGGATCGAATTCGACAATTTCCTCGATATCGTCACCGAAAAACGAAATGCGCCAGGCCGTGTCTTCATAATGTGACGGAAAAATTTCGATATTGTCGCCGCGTACGCGGAAATTACCACGCTGAAACGCTGCATCATTACGTTTATACTGAAGCGATACAAGTTTGCGGACAATCTCGCGCTGATCGACACTTTGTCCCTTTTTAAGGTCAAATATCATCGCCGAATAGGTTTCAACCGACCCGATCCCGTAAAGGCACGACACTGATGCCACAATGATTACGTCATCACGCTCCAACAAAGCGCGCGTCGCGGAATGGCGCATCCGGTCAATGGCCTCGTTAACGCTCGATTCCTTTTCGATATAAGTGTCGGAACGCGGCACATAGGCTTCGGGTTGGTAATAGTCATAATAGCTGACAAAATATTCGACCGCGTTTTCGGGGAAGAACGATTTCATCTCACCATATAATTGTGCAGCGAGGATTTTGTTGGGCGCAAGAATCAGCGCGGGCCGCTGTAATTCTTCGATAACCTTCGCCATAGTGAAGGTCTTGCCACTGCCGGTGACGCCCAGCAGCACCTGATCGCGGTCGCCCCCCCGCGCGGCCTCGACCAGTTCGGCGATGGCAACCGGCTGATCGCCTGCGGGCGCATAATCCGACACAATCGCAAAGGCACGCCCCCCTTCGGCTTTCGGGGGGCGCTGCGGACGGTGCGGGACAAAGCTCTGCGCGGTGTCCGGCTCGTCAAGGGTCGTGCGAATCTGGATCGCCATCTTTGGAACATATGGAGGACAAAATCCCACCGCGCAATCACCAAGATTGACGCGCATCCGATTAGAACATATGTTGAACACGAAAAGACCGCGCGACTCGGATGCGTTACAGGCGCGGCAAACCGGATGGGAGACGGCGATGATTGGCTATGCAACACTGGGCAGCAACGATCTTGAGAGGGCGCGCGGCTTTTACGATGCGCTGCTCGGCAGCATCGGCGCGGGGCGGATTATGGAATTTGGCGATGATCTGGGCGGGTTCACCATGTGGGGCACGACCTGGGACAAGCCCGGCATCGCGGTGACGCGACCCTATAATGGCAATGATGCAGTCGCGGGCAATGGCAATATGATCGCGATCACGGTTGATGCACGCGCCAAGGTCGACGCGCTCCATGCCAAGGCGCTGGAACTGGGCGGCAGCTGCGAAGGCCTGCCCGGCGTGCGCGGGGACGAGGGGCCTCAGGCGTTTTACGGCGCTTATTTCCGCGATCTTGACGGCAACAAGCTGTGCGCGTTCAGCATCGGCGGCGCGTGAGGCGTTAATCGCGCGCGCGATAGGCAATCGCCCACATCACCACCGCAATGGCGGCGCCCACGGCGGCGAGCATCAGGCTGGTCGCGGCGGCACTTACCCAGCGATAGACTTGCGTTGCGGCATCGACGGGCGGTGCCGCGACCAGGCCAAAGCCATGGGTCTGCGCGGACAGGGCAAGGACAAAGGCAATCACCGCGCCCAGGATCGCTGCGTGCCGCAGCCGCCGCGCGCCGCGATAATGAAGGATAATCCATAGCGGCAGCGCACCAATGGTGATTGCCGCCATTGTGGCAAGCGTGCCCAGGGCGAATGCCATCACACCGGCGATCGCATCGGCGCCACCGCCCAGCGCCAGCAACACCGCCACCGCGCCACCCATCGCCCCGCCCGCGGCGAGCGCCCAGCCACTGCGCGGCAAATCTGCCTCGGGCCAGTTCGCCTGATCGCTCATTCGCATCTCCGCCGTCGTGTGTTGGACCGAACCATGCCGACCCGCACCTTGATCTCGTTAGCGCCCTCCCCCCTTGCGTTGCCGGGGTCACAGGGTCAATCCTTGCCCCATGATCGCGCTGCTGCTTGCCGTTACACCCCCCTTGCCCGCTGCGGCCGGCATTGCGTTTCGCGCCGGCCAGACCGAACGCCCCTTCACTCAGGGCCTCGCCGACCGCACAACCCGGCGCCCGGTGCGCATCACCGACCCGGTGCGGATGGCGTCGATCTCAAAGCTCGCCGTCGCGCTGGTCGCGCTCCGGCTGGTCGAACGGCGCACACTCGAGCTTGACCGCGATGTCGCTGACTATCTCGAATGGCCGCTGCGCAATCCGGCATTTCCGGATGCGCCGGTGACGCTTCGCCAATTGCTGTCGCATACCAGCGGGGTCCGCGATGGCGCGGGCTATGTCATGGCGCTTGACGATGATCTGGCGGCCCGGCTCGCCGATCGGCGCGCATGGGACGACCGCCGGGGATCGGGCTATTTCGCCTATGCCAACCTCAATTATGCGCTGGTCGCAGCGGTCATGGAGGGGGCAAGCGGCGTCCGTTTCGACCAGCTCATGCAAAAGGAGCTGTTCGTCCCGCTGAGGATCGCGGGCTGTTTCAACTGGTCGGGCTGTCGGGCGGGCGCGACGCGGCGCGCCGTAGTGCTGTACCGCGCGAGCGGGGAGAGTGCCGCCGATGATCTGCGCGGACGCGCGCCGCCCTGTCCCGGCTTGCCCGCGCGCGATGGCAGTTGTGACCTGGCGCGCTACCGCCTGACCCGCACGAGCGGCTTTTTCTCGCCGCAAGGGGGCCTGCGGCTTGCGCCTCTCGGCCTTGCCCGCCTCGGCATGGCGATCGTCCGTCCGGGATATCTGTCGCGCGCGACGCTTGCCCAACTCGCCCAGCCCGTCTGGCGCTTTGACGGAGCCAATGGCGAGACCGAAAGGGGGCTATTCTGTGCCTATGGTCTTGGCGTGATGTTCACCGCATCGGCCGTGCGACGCGCCGAATGCCGCGACGATCCGGTCGGCGA
>PNLG01000026.1 GCA_013822915.1 Sphingomonas sp.
GGCCGCGCGCGTAATGTTATGGGCCAAGTGCGGTCGGGCTTTGATTCGATGATGCGCGAGGCGGAGCTCAAAGAGCTTGAGCAGCAATGGGCCAAGGAAAATGAGCGCATCATGGCGCAGACAGCGCTTGCCGAGCCGTCCCCCGCGCTCGCGCTCGACCCGCCGCCGGTGATGACGGCGACGCCCGTGATCCATGCAGCGCCGGTGGAGGCTTCGAGCAATGGGGCCGCGTCGGGTCCCTTGCCACCGACACTTGACGAGATTGACGCCGCGATCGGCATGATGCCGACCGGCGAGTTCCCCGGACCGACCCGGTGAACGCTCCTGTCAATGATCAAAGCGAGATTGACGCATCGCGTGCGCCACTATTCGATCACCTGGTCGAATTGCGGCGGCGGTTGTTGTATTGCGTAATCGCAGTCGCGGTTGCCTTTGCACTGTGCTTTGGCTTTGCGCGGCAGATATTGGAAGTGCTGGTCCATCCGCTGGCGGTGGCGGGGCAAAAGACGATCATCAATACCGATGTGTTCGGCGGCTTTTTCGTGCAGTTGAAGGTCGCCTTCTTTGCGGCGATGATGATCGGTTTCCCGGTGATCGCAACGCAGTTATGGCAATTTGTCGCGCCGGGTCTTTACCGCAATGAAAAGCGTGCGCTACTGCCGTTTCTGCTGGCAACGCCGGTGCTGTTCAGTATTGGTGCAGCACTTGCCTATTACATCGCGATTCCAATTGCGCTCCAATTTCTGCTTGGTTTTCAGGGTGATTTGAACGGGGTGCAGCAACAGGCACTGCCAGATGTCAATAATTATCTCGGCTTTGTCATGCAGTTCATGTTCGGCTTTGGCATTTCTTTCCTGTTGCCGGTGCTGCTCATGCTGTTGGAGCGCGCAGGGATTGTGACGCGCAAGCAGCTTATCGGCGCGCGCCGCTATGCGATTGTGGCGGCGGTGGGGATCGCGGCCGTGCTGACGCCGCCCGACATCGGGTCGCAACTGCTCCTCGCGATTCCGCTTATCATTCTGTATGAATTGGCGATTATCGGCATTTGGTTCACCGAAAAGCGGCGCGCCAAGGTGCCCGCCGATGCCGGATGACGCGCAGCGGGTTCGCCGCGCGGCTTGACCAGCAACGGCGTGCGCGGTGTCGCTGCCCGTCACCATGCCCGACGCGCTGATCGAAGGCGATTCGGTCCGCCTCACCGACGCCATGGCGCGCGCGCGGGCTCATGCGCCGTTTCTGGCCCACCTGCTTGATCGGGAGCCGGATCTGGCGCGCGGCTTTACGCAAGGGCAATTGCCCGACCCGGCGTTGCTATGGGGGGAAGCAGATGGCCTTCCCGTCGCGCAGTCGCTGCGGCTGGCGCGGCGGCGGCTGGCGTTGGTGGTGGCGATCGGTGATCTGGCGGGCGCATTCGACCTGACCGCCGTGACGGGCGCCTTGTCGCGCTTTGCCGATCATGCGCTTGATCGGGCGATCCGCACCGCGATTGCCGAACGTGCGCCGGGCGCCGAACCGGCGGGCTTTGCCGCGCTGGCGCTCGGCAAACAGGGCAGTTTTGAGCTCAACTATTCGTCAGATATCGACCCGATACTGATCTTTGATCCCGATACGCTGCCCCGCCGTCCGCGTGAGGAACCGGCGGAGGCCGCCGTGCGGATTGGCCGCCGCGTGATCGAATTGCTGCAAGCGCGCGATGCCGATGGCTATGTGCTGCGGGTTGATTTGCGGCTGCGCCCGTCGCCCGAAGTCACGCCGATCGTCCTGCCGGTGGAAGCGGCGATTTCGCACTATGAATCAGCCGCGCTCGCTTGGGAACGTGCAGCTTTTATCCGTGCGCGGGCGGCCGCCGGCGATCTTGCGCTTGGCAAGCGATTTCTGGCGGCGGTGCAGCCCTTTGTTTGGCGCCGTGCGCTCGATTTCGGTGCCATTCGCGAGATTCGCGCGATTTCGGCGCGGATCCGCGATCATCATGTGGAGGGGCAGGCGTTGGGGCCGGGCTATGACCTGAAACGCGGGCGCGGCGGTATTCGCGAAGTGGAGTTTTTCGCGCAAATCCATCAGCTTATTCACGGTGGCCGCGTGCATGATCTGCGCACCCCGGCGACGCGCGACGCGCTGGCCGCATTGGCAGCGCATGGCGTGATTGATCCCGCGGAGGCGGGCTCACTGGCCGATGCCTATACGCTCGCTCGCACCATCGAACACCGGGTGCAGATGATCGACGATCGCCAGACGCACACACTGCCGATGGGCGCGGCGCTGGACGGGGCGGCCAGGTTGCACGGGTTGCCGGACGGCGACGCGCTGGTGGCGCTGCTGGCGCCGCATGTCGCGCGCGTGGAACGGATTTATGCCGCGCTTGAGCCCGACCAGGCACCGGGATTGGCGGCCGATCCGGCGGGGCTGGTCCCCGAACTGCAGGCGTCGGGCTTTTCGGAGGACGCGGCGCGGCGCGCGGTTGAACGCATCACCCATTGGCGCAGTCGCGCCTACCCGGCGTTGCGCAGCGCGGCTGCCCAAACCGCACTTGAGGCGGCCATGCCGGGGCTGACGCGCGGCTTTGCCCAGGCGGCCGATCCGGCGGCGGCGGTGCTGCGGCTCGACCGGATTTTGGCACGGCTGCCAAGTGCGATAAATTTCTTTCGCTTGTTGGAAGCGCAGCCGCCGCTTGCGATGTTATTGGGGACGATCCTGAGCCACGCGCCGCTGCTGGCTGATGCGCTGGGCGCGCGCCCTGAGCTGTTCGACGCGCTGATTGACGCGAGCGCGCTGGACCCGGTTGGCAATGTCGACGCGCTTGCCGCAAGCATGATGCCGCGCGACGCCGATGCACCCTATGAAGTGGTGCTCGATCATGTGCGGCGTGTGGTTGGCGAACAACGCTTTGCGCTCGGCGTGCAGATTATTGCCCATGCGGCCGATCCGCTGGCGGTGGCGGCGGGCTATGCGCGGGTGGCAGAGGCGGCAATCGGGGTGATCGCGCGCGAAACCATCGCGATCTTTGCCAGGGCGCATGGACGCGTGCCGGGGAGCGAGCTGGTGATTTTGGCGCTGGGGCGGCTGGGCGGCGGCGCGCTGACGCCCGCGTCCGACCTTGACCTTATCTACCTCTTCACGGGCGACCATCAGGCCGAGTCCGACGGAGCCAAGCCGCTCGGCGCGGTGCATTATTATAACCGGCTGGCGCAGCGGTTGACGGCGGCGCTGTCGGTGCCGACACCGGCTGGCACATTGTATGAAGTCGATACCCGGCTGCGGCCATCGGGCGGCGACGGACCGCTGGTGGTGTCGATGGCGGGGTTTGAGCGGTATCAGCGCGAAGCCGCCTGGACCTGGGAGCATATGGCGCTGGCGCGTGCGCGGCCGGTGTTCGGCTCGGCGGAGGCGCGGGCGGAGGCGCAGCGCATCATCGACACGGTGCTGCGCGGCGCGCGGCCGGTGCGCGATTTGGTCGCCGATGCGGTCAAGATGCGCGGCGACATGGCGCTGCACAAGCCGCCGTCGGGGCCGCTTGATGTCAAGCTGTTGCCTGGCGGGCTGGTCGATCTTGAGTTCACCGTCCACTTGACTCAATTGCGGCACGGCACGGGTCTAAACCCCGATCTGAGACAGGCAATCGACGCGCTCGTCGCCCAATCGCTGCTGCCGCCGACGCTGGCGCGCGCGCATGATGTGCTGACGCGGTTGCTCGTGATTACGCGGCTGGTGGCGCCCGATGGCGTTGAGCCGGGCGCTGCGACTCAGATGCTGATGGCAGCCGCAATGGGGCTGGACGATTGGCTCGCGTTGGTTGCGTTGCTTGACGCAACACGGCAAAATGTGGCGCGCGGATGGGCACACGCCAGCGCGCAGGCGGCAATCGAAGGGACATAACCAATGGCACTGACTGAAGGCGCAATGATCCCTGATGTCACGCTGACGGCAGCGGACGGCAGCGCGCTCTCGCTTCACAGCCTGATCGGTGCGCCGCTGGTGCTATATTTTTACCCCAAGGACGACACACCCGGCTGCACGCGCGAGGCGCAGGATTTCACCGCGCTTGCCGACGATTTTGCCGCGCTGGGCGCGCGCATTTTGGGTGTGTCGAAAGACGAGCCCGCAAAGCACCAGAAATTTGCCGCCAAATATGCGCTTAAGGTCATGTTGGCGACCGATGCCGACGGTCATGTGCTCGAAGCGTTCGGCGCCTGGGTCGAAAAGTCGATGTATGGCAAGAAATATATGGGCATCGAACGATCAACATTCCTGTTCGGCGCCGATGGTCGGCTTGTGCGCGCCTGGCCAAAGGTAAAGGTGCCCGGCCATGCCGCAGATGTGCTGGCGGTGGCGCGTGCGCTCGGGTGAGTAGGGCGGCGAATCGCGTCGAGTCCATCGTCAATCCATAATTATTCCCAAAAGGCTAACGTCGTTAATTTTGGGAACGCTTCGGGAATCTTTCCCGAAGATGAACGACTCGCCGTGCCAAGCGGTCAGCTTACCCCGCTGCGATGACAGCGCTATTGCTGTTGCGGGGGGGAGTGGGTCATGCAGGCTGCAGAAGCACGGCGGAGGGGCTGTTCGTGCGACAATCAGGCGTCGGGGCGACTCCGTATCCAATTTTGGGGACTAATAGTGAGGTTTTCCACCCAGTCGATTGCGGATTCGATTGCCCGTGTGCGCGCCAGCTTCAAGACACGCGATTTCATTTTTCATGACGGCCGCGACCTGCGCCGGTTCAGCATTTCCGGCCGGGCTCAAGGGGTAGCGGCGGGCATCGCTGGTGTGACGCTGTGCTTCTCGGCCTTTGGTGTGGTGCAGGCAACCACCGGCGCGGTTGCCATGACGGGCGTGTTGGATTCGGGTGTTTCGCCCGAGGCCAAGCTCGCCCGAATGGAAGCGCAAGTCGCCGTGCTTCAGGGCAGAGTCGCGCGGATCAAGCGCGCCGCCCAAGTCCATGCCGCGCGGATCGAACAGCGACAGGCTTTGATTACCGCCGTGCTCGCCGGCAAGAGCGGGGCGAAGCTGGCACTTGATACGCCGACCATCGACGCTGCGACCGCATCGCTTGCCGCCGATGTTTTGGCCCCGCTTGCGCGGGCGGAAGCGCGTCAGGCGGGGGTCGCCGCGCAATTGCGGTTG
>PNLG01000217.1 GCA_013822915.1 Sphingomonas sp.
TGAATGTCGTTATAAGCGGCAAAGCCTAGCCGCAATTCGGGGCTGCGCAATCCCCTATTGCATCAGCATCGGCCCCAGCGGCCGTCCAGCGAGGATGTGGACATGGAGGTGCGGCACTTCCTGATGCGCGTGCGGGCCGATATTGGCCAGCAGCCGGTATCCCGGCGCGACCAGCCCGGCGGCGCGGGCGACCGCGCCGACCGCGCGCACGAACTCGGCAATTTCGGTGTCGCTCGCGCGTGCGCTGAAATCGTCCCAGCTTACATAGGCGCCCTTGGGGATCACGAGAATATGGGTCGGCGCCTGCGGGTTGATGTCGTGAAAGGCGAGCGCGTGCGTGTCCTCGTACACTTTTTTCGCCGGAATCTCACCGCGCAGGATGCGGGCGAAGATGTTGGCATCGTCATAGGGCTGGGTCGCGTCGATCGGCATGGTTCCCCCGGATGATCGCTCAAAGAGCCCCTATGTGATACAGTATCGACGCAGTGGCGCCACAGCGATCATTGTTGACACGACTTTGCGCTGGCGGCAACCTTCCCATCAAGTTGGGAGGAGCCTTTCGATGATTAAGAGCTTGGTGCTGTCAATCGTGATTGGCCCGTTGATGCTGTTTGGAAGTCTGGCACAGGCCCAAAAACCAGAAGATGAAGTCCCTGTTCTGACGCGATACCAATTCTCGTACGGACAATACAGCTTGCCTGCGAATGCGACTGATGCTGACAAGATTGAGATGATCCTTAGAAATTTTGACACTGCAGCACAAGGTGGAGGTGATCCCGTTAGGTTCACTGTCACCAGTTATTATTTGATACCGGGCAGCCTATATTCATCAGGTAATTATTCACCCGCATACTCCTACATATCTGAATTCAGTCGGAAACATCGACATGCCTATCGAAAAGATATACTGGAAAAAATTAAACGCATCTGCGAGTCACATTTTCAGGATAGCGTAAATGATGTAAGCAAAGCGCTGTCATTAGTTACAAATTCTGCAACAATAATCAGCAAATTATTTTGGTCTCAACCGGTAGGAAATAGCTCAGTTATGTATCCAGAGCGACGTGTAGAGTATGTCGAATTTGATAAGTCCCCTTGTGAATTTGACGGCCGCTATAAGACTATTGCCATTGAAATTATCGTTAACTTGTCTCGTGCAGACTATGCTGCGATGACCCGGGGTGCGCCGGTCATGGCGGCGCCGAAGCCGGCCGCGCCTGACCCGCGCGGCCCGGTGTTGAAGGTGAAAGGCCCCGACCCGCAGCCGACGGTCAAAGGGCCTGATCTCAAAGTCTATAAACCCGGCGAGCGGCCAGTCGCGCCGCCGCCGCCCGTGGCAGCGGCCAAGCCGTGCCCGAAGGGCGAGGGGCCGTGCGCGACGCAATTGGACGGTCCGCGGACCGCCGAGGGTTTGGCTCGGCAACGCGCCCTGCAGGAGCATGAACAGGCGCTGCGCGCCTATGAAGCGCGCGAAGCCGCAGCCAGGGCCGCGGTTGAAGAAGAAAATCGAAAGCTTCGCGAAGTCTATGCCGAGCAGCTCCGGCGAGAACGGGAACGTTTTGCAGCCGCCGAGGCCGAGCGTAAAGCGAAAGTCGACGCGGACCGCGCCGCCTATAACGCCGAGCTGCGCGCGCGGGAGGCGGAGATCGATCGCATCAACCGGGAGCATGAAGCCAAAATGGCGGAATGGCGCCGCCGCGTTGCCGCGTGCCAGGCTGGCGATCGCACCCAGTGCGCGCCGTGATGGTCAGCCGGGGCGCCCCGCCTTCTCTTTAAGGCCCGACAGCCCTTCCCGCCGCGCCAGTTCGGCGCGGACATCGTTGAGACTGAGCCCCGCGTCAGCAAGCAGCACCAGCAGGTGAAAGATCAGGTCGGCGGCTTCGGAGGTGAGTTGGGCATGGTCACCCGACACGGCGGCGATCACGGTCTCCACCGCTTCCTCACCCAGTTTCTGCGCGATCTTCGCGCGCCCCTTGGCAAATAGCTGCGCAGTGTAGGATGATGCGGGGTCCGCGCCCCGTCGGGCAGCGATGGTCATCTCAAGCGTCGTGAACGGGTCGGCAGCCATGTGGAGCGGGTTGGCGCAGCGGCGAGCGTGCGTCAATCCTTTGCGGGCGCGCGCACCTTCGCAAACCGGCGGCGGAGCGCGCGGCGCACGAACCACACGCCAGCGGCGGCCATTACGAACAGCGCGACATCCGATGCTTCGGGCGCGGTGCGGGCGGCGGGCGGCGGCGGGGCGCTGACGATGGCGGTAGCGGTGACCATCCCCAAGCCCTAGCGTCGGCGGGTTAAAACCGCCCTTATCCGATTGGCGTTCTGACCGGCACGCCGGCGGCGGCAAGCGCGCGGTGGGCGTCGGCAATGCTTGCCTCGCCAAAGTGAAAGATCGACGCGGCGAGCACGGCGCTTGCATGCCCCTCGACAATGCCCGCGACCAGATCGCTCAGCCCGCCGACCCCGCCCGAGGCAACGACGGGCACGCGCACCTGATCGGCCACCGCGCGGATGAGCGCCAGGTCATAGCCATGCCGCGTCCCGTCGCGATCCATGGAGGTGATCAGCAGCTCGCCCGCGCCCAGCGCCGCCAGCCGCAGCGCGTGCGCGACCGCATCAATCCCCGTCGCACGTCGTCCGCCATGGGTGAATACTTCCCAGCGACCCGCCGCCACTTGCCGCGCATCGACCGAGGCGACAACGCACTGGCTGCCAAAACGGTCGGCGATGTCGGCGACGACTTCGGGCCGGGCGACGGCGGCGCTGTTGACCGCGACCTTGTCTGCGCCGGCCAGCAACAACGCGCGCGCATCCGCCGCCGATCGCACGCCGCCGCCCACGGTCAACGGCATGAAGCACACTTCGGCGGTGCGCCGTACAACGTCGAGGATCGTGCCGCGATCCTCATGGCTGGCGGTAATGTCGAGGAAACACAGCTCGTCCGCGCCCGCCGCGTCATAGGCGCGCGCCTGCTCCACCGGATCGCCCGCATCGCGCAGATCGACAAAGTTCACGCCCTTGACCACGCGGCCACCCGCGACGTCGAGACAGGGGATGACGCGCGCGCGGACGGTCATCGCTTGAACCCCTCCCCTTCAGGGGAGGGGCAGGGGGTGGGGCGTGTCTCGGCGAGCGCGTCGCCCGTGGCGAGGCCCCACCACAACCCCTCCCCTAAAGGGGAGGGGCTTAACGTACCTGCCTCCCTCATGCCGCCGCTGCCACTCGGAGCGCGACCGCAAGATCGAGCCGCCCATCATAGAGCGCGCGGCCGGTAATCACGCCCTCAATCCCCGATTTCGCGTGCAGCGCCAGCATGTGGATGTCGGCAATCCCCTTTACCCCGCCGCTCGCGATCACCGGAATGTCGACCGCACGGGCGAGATCGACCGTCGCCTCGATATTGACACCCTTCAACAACCCGTCACGCCCGACATCGGTGAACAGCAGCGCGGCAACCCCTGCATCCTCGAACCGGCGCGCCAGGTCGACAACGTTGGTGGTCGACACATCGGCCCAGCCCTTGGTGGCAACCATGCCATCCTTGGCATCGACGGCCACGACAATGCCGCCGGGAAAATCGCGGGCGGCGGCGCGCACCAGATCGGGATCGTCGAGCGCTGCGGTGCCAATCACCACGCGCGCGACGCCAATATCGAACCAGCGTTCGATGCTGGCGCGGGTGCGGATGCCGCCGCCAAGCTGGACATGGCCGGGGAAGGTCGCGACGATTGCGCGCACCGCGTCGCCATTCACCGAATCGCCCGCAAATGCGCCGTCGAGATCGACGACATGGAGGTGCCCCGCGCCCTGGCCCGCGAACAGCATCGCTTGTGCTGCCGGATCATCGCCATAAATGGTCGCGCGGTCCATATCGCCTTCTGCCAGGCGGACCACCTGCCCCTGTTTCAGGTCGATGGCGGGAAAGACGATTAAGCTCATGGACGCCACTTCAAAAAACGTTCGAGCAGCGCAAGGCCATAGCGCTGGCTCTTTTCGGGGTGAAATTGCACGCCGATCATGTTGGCGCGGCCGATCGCCGCCGCCACCGGCGCGCCATGCGTGGTTGTCGCCACCACATCGCTGCCGCTGAACGCATAGCTGTGCAGGAAATAGGCCTCCCCCGGTTCGATCAACGCGTGCGGCGTGGCGGGCACGACATCGTTCCAGCCCATGTGCGGGATGCGCGCGCTCGCATCGGCGGGCTCCATCAGAGCGACATCGCCCGATATCCAGCCCAAACCGGGGTGGGTGCCGAATTCCAGCCCCCGCTCCGCCATCAACTGCATGCCCACGCAAATACCCAGAAACGGCACCCCGCCGCCGATAACGCGCACCGTCAGCGCCTCGGTCATCCCCGGCAGCGCGCGTAATGCGGCGGCACATGCGCCAAACGCGCCGACGCCGGGCAACACGATCCGGTCGGCGCACGCAACGACGGCGGCGCTCGCGGTGACCTCAACCGTGCCCGCGCCCGCCGCCTTCAGCGCGTTTGCGACCGAATGGAGATTGCCCGCGCCGTAATCAATCAGCGCGATTCGTTCCGCCATCGCTACAAAACGCCCTTGGTCGAGGGGATCGCGCTCCCTTTGCGCGGGTCGATTTCGACGGCGGTGCGCAACGCGCGGGCCAGCCCCTTGAACGCGCTTTCGATGATGTGGTGGTTGTTATGGCCGTAAAGCGTTTCGACATGGAGCGTCAGCCCGGCGGTCTGCGCAAAGCTGTGGAACCAGTGTTCGAACAATTCGGTATCCATTTCGCCCAGCCGTGTGGTCGAAAACGCCGATTTCCATACCAGAAACGGTCGCCCCGAAATGTCGAGCGCCACCCGTGTCAGCGTTTCGTCCATCGGCGATAGCGCATCGCCATAACGGCGGATGCCCGCCTTGTCGCCGAGCGCCTTGACCACCGCCTCGCCAATCGCAAGTGCGGTATCCTCGGTCGTGTGGTGTTGGTCGATATGCAAATCACCCACCGCCCGCACGTCGAGGTCGATCAGCGAATGGCGCGAAAGCTGTTCGAGCATATGGTCGAGAAACCCGATGCCGGTCGAAATTTTATAAGTCCCGGTGCCGTCAAGGTTGACGGTCACGTCGATGGCGG
>PNLG01000332.1 GCA_013822915.1 Sphingomonas sp.
GTGTGTGTCGGTCAAAAATACAACGCCGGAGCCCGTGCTTCGGCGGTAGGAGGCGATTGCGTGGCGAGTGCGGGTTTGGCGGGGGTAGCAAAAACAACTGACGTGGCGCGGGCCTGGACCCGGATTCGCCATGGTTTACGCGATTCTGCGGGCGGGCGGCTGTTCGATCAGTGGCTGAAGCCCATGACGCTCATCGAAACCGATGAGGCTGATATCGTGCGCCTCGCTCTGCCGTCCGCATTCATGACGAATTGGGTGCGCAACAATTATGGCGAGCGCCTGACCCATGAGTTTCGCGCGCTCGTCCCCGGCATCCAGCAAGTCGTGATCGAAACGGTGAGCGCGGCAACGGCGCTCAGCACGATCAAGGTCGAACCGGTCGCCGCTGCGCCCGCGCCCGCCGCGCCCCAGATCGCGCGCCCGGCGTTTGATGCGCGTTTCACCTTTGACCGCTTCGTCGTTGATGCCTCGAACCGCGTCGCGGCCAATGCGGCGCAGGCTCTGGCGCAGGCGGGCACGCCGCGTTTTACGCCGCTGTTCCTGCATGGTGTGACCGGCATGGGCAAAACGCATCTTATGCACGCGATTGGTGCTGCCTATCTGGCGGCGGTGCCGGATGCGACGATCATCATGATGTCGGCCGAACGCTTTATGTTCGAATTTATTCAGGCGATGCGCGCGCGCGATACCTTCAGCTTCAAGGCGCGGTTGCGCTCCGCCGATCTGCTGATGATCGACGATCTGCAATTCATTGCTGGGAAGGACGCGACGCAGGAGGAGTTTTTCCACACCATCAACGAAGTGATGGGCGCGGGCAAACGGCTGGTCGTGACGGCGGATCGCGCACCGCAAGCGCTGGACGGCGTCGAGGCGCGGATCGTGTCGCGTTTTGCCAGCGGCTTTGTCGCTGACATCAAGCCCGCCGATCTCGCGCTGCGGCGGGCGATCCTCGACCGCAAGCTGGCCGACATGGACGATGCGCATGTGCCCGAGGAGGTGCTGGCGCTGCTTGCCGGGCGGTTGAGCAATAACATTCGCGAGTTGGAAGGCGCGTTGAACCGGCTGGTCGCCTATGCGCAATTGACCGATGAGGCGATCGATCTGGAGTTCACCCATGCGACGCTGGGCGAGCTGCTGCGCGGGGCGCAGAAGCGGATTACGATTGATGAGATTCAGCGCGCCGTGTCGAGCTATTTCGAGTTGAAGCCGCTCGATCTGGTGTCGGCGCGCCGTGCGCGCGTAGTCGCCCGGCCCCGGCAAATCGCGATGTATCTGGCAAAGCGGCTGACGACGCGTTCACTCCCCGAGATTGGCCGCAAATTCGGCGGGCGCGATCACTCGACCGTGATCCATGCCGTGCGTCGGATTGAGGAATTGCGCGGCACCGACGGCGATGTCGACACCGCTGTGCGCTCGTTGATGCGCGATCTGGAAGGGTAAGCGGGCAGGGTTGGGCCGACCGCCTTTGCGCGCGGCTACGCACCCGCCCCCAGGCTGAAAGGCGGCACCGGGGACGTTAGTGCTATATTCCCGATCAGCTCTTCTTCTTTTGCGGTGCGATGGTGATATTCGTCGTCTGTCCCGAATTGCCGGGAAAGCCGGTGAACATCGCTTCAATCAGGTTTGGTACCAGATAGGTTAGATTGTCGTCACGCGATTGTGCCCGAGCGGTTCCTTCGAACACGCGCTGGCCGCTATCGGTGCGCTCAATCTGAAGTTCGAGCGCGCTGTTGAATACGGTATAGCTGCGCACATCGGTATAGCCGCCGCCAAAGCCGCCGAACCCACCATAGAGGAACGGATCGTTAAAGCCGCCAATAAAGTTGCGGCCATAAAATCCGCCGAACCGGCCAAAGCCGCCATAGCCAAAGCCGCCAAATCCACCAAAGCCGGGAGAGGACACGATCTTTTCCCGGCCATTGTCGACTGAATAGGCCAGCTTCACGACCAGATCGGCACGCGCGGGGTCGGCGGCGGGTTGATACCCCTGGCGGACCAGCTCGGTTGTCACCAGCCGAGCATATTGGCCGAACTCCAACCCGCCTTGAAGGCGTTGATCGGTGGCCTGAACGACAAAGCTCTGCCCGGTGGCGGGGGGGAGTGCCTGGAAACGCGACACACGGGCCGAAAAATTTTCGGCACATCCGGCAAGGGCGATCAGGGAAGCGGCGGCAATCAGCGATTTTTTCATACGAACACCTTTTTCTACGCGGTGACGACGGGACACTAACGGGAGCGCGCAATCGGGCTTAACGACAAAGTGCGCCCTTTTAGCTGAACATCGCTTGAACGGGCAGTGTTTTTTGCGCGCGTGCCCTAAATCTGCAAGCCAATGGCGCGCTGAACCTCCGCAACCGTTGGCGCGGCGAGGGCGGATGCGCGGGCAGCCCCCGCGACCAGCGCATCGCTCACCGCTGCCCGATCGGCGAGCAATGTCGCTAGCGCCGTGCGAATGGGCGCAAGCTTTGCCACCGCAAGGTCGGCAAGCGCCGGCTTGAACTGGCCAAAGCCGCGCCCGCCAAAGTCGCGCATCACATCGTCGGTCGAACAATCGGCAAGCGCTGCATAAATGGTCACCAGATTGCGCGCCTCCGCCCGCTCGCCCAGCTCGGCAAAGCTCGCGGGGAGCGGCTCGGCATCGGTCTTGGCCTTTTTCAGCTTCTGGACAATCGCATCGTCGCTATCGGTCAGGTTGAGGCGCGATTGGTCGGACGGATCCGACTTTGACATTTTGGCTGACGCATCGCGCAGGCTCATGATGCGCGGCGCGGCCTTGCTCACCATCGGTTCGGGCAGCGGGAACAGATCAACCGCGAAATCGGTGTTGAACTTGGTCGCGATGTCGCGCGCCAGCTCCAGATGCTGTTTCTGATCCTCGCCCACCGGCACATGGCTGGCCTTGTAGAGCAGCACATCGGCTGCCTGCAGCACTGGATAGCCGAAATAGCCGACGCTCTGCCCCGCGCCATCCTTGCCCGCCTTATCCTTCCACTGGGTCATGCGGTTGAGCCAGCCCATCCGCGCGGTGCCGTTCAGAATCCAGGCCAGCTCGCTGTGCGCGGGCACGCGCGCCTGATTGAACAGCACCGACTTGGCCGGATCAATCCCGCAGGCAAGCAGGGCGGCGGCCATTTCCACTGTGTTCGCCGCCAGTTGTTCGGGGACGACGGGCTGGGTCAGTGCGTGCAGATCGGCGAGGAAAAACAGGCTGATCCCGCCCGCATCGGCGACTTCGTCCTGCATCGTGACCCATTGCTTGATCGCGCCCAGATAATTGCCGAGGTGGAGATTGCCGGTGGGCTGAATGCCGGAGACGACGCGCATGAAATCTACCTTAGAAATGATGGGCCAATACGGGGTGCTTCACGCAGATTTGCGACGCGACCGCAACATCGCGCGCAGATCAGCGGGGAGATAGGCGCGCAGCACCAGGCACGCGATCCCGTAAACCGCACCGCCGCCGCTGACGAGCACCAACATCGCGATCCACCGCGTTATGCCCGCGCCAGTGGTATAGGGGGCGAACCGGTCGTTCAAAAACCACATCACGCCGCCCATCAGCAATGCCGCCCCCGCCAGCCGCAATGCGCGGCGCTTCAACTGCGCGTCGGGCGCGAAATGCCCGCGTTTGCGCAACATCCAATAGAGCAGCGCGACATTGGCTGTGCTCGACAAGGCCGTGGCCAGCGGCGGCCCCATATGCCGCAGCGGCACGATCAGCGCGAGATTGAACGCGATGTTCAGCGCAATCGCGATCGTGGCAAAGCGCACCGGCGTCTTGGTGTCTTGCCGCGCGTAAAAGCCCGGCGTCAGCACCTTGACCAGAATGTAGGACGGCAGCCCAACCGAAAACGCGCCCAGCGCTTGGGCGGTGAACAGCGTGTCGAGTGCCGTGAACTTGCCGTGCTGAAACAGCGCCGCCGTAATCGGCACGCCGCACACAATCAACGCGACGGTGGCGGGGAGCGTGAAGAACAGCGCCAGCTCGAGCCCGCGATTCTGCGTCTCCAAGGCGCCGTCTTCGTCGCCACTCCCCAATTGCCGCGCAATCGTTGGCAACAGGACTGTGCCCAGCCCAATGCCGATCAGTCCCAGCGGCAATTGGTTCAGCCGGTCGGCATAATAGATATAGCTGACCGAGCCCGCGGGCAGGAGGCTGGCGGCAAGCGCGGTTGAGATGACGAGGTTGATCTGCACCGCACCCGCGCCTGCTGCCGCCGGGCCGATCAGCGCGAGCAGGCGGCGGACATCGGGCGTTAGCCGGGGCAGGCGCAGCCGGAGCATGACGCCGTTTCGCGCACAGGCCCAGATCAGCCAGCCCAGTTGCAGCGCGCCCGCGACACTGACGCCGATCGCCTGATTGCGCGCGGTCAGCATCGGATCGACCTCGTGAAAGGCGAGCAGAGCCGCGATCAGCGTCAGGTTAAGCAAAATTGGTGCGGCCGCATTGACCCAGAATTTGTCGATCGAATTGAGAATGCCCCCGAGCAGCGACACCAGCGAGATCAGCACCAGATAGGGCAATGTCAGCCGCGACATTAGCACGGCATCGTCGAACGCGCGCGGGCCCACCCCCCCAAACCCGCCCGATAAGGCATAGGTGATCGGCCAGGCGCACAGCTCGGCCAGCGCCAGCATTACCAGCAGCACGGGGAGCAGAACCGAAAGCGCGTCCTCGGCAAAGGCCAGCCCCGCCTTTAGCCCGCCGCCCTCCTGCGCCACCCGCTGATTGAACATCGGGATGAAGGCGGCGCTGAACGCACCCTCGGCAAACAGCGCGCGAAACATATTGGGCAGGCGGAACGCGACCAGAAACGCGTCGGACGCAAAACCCGCGCCCACGAACCGCGCAAATAATGAATCGCGCACCAGCCCAAGCACGCGGCTGGCCAGTGTCAGCCCGCCAACCGAGCCAAGCGCGCGGACAAGGTTCACCACCGCGCTCCGGCGACAGGATCAGGCGTGGCCCGCATCCGGCGATTGACCCTCGGCCAACTGGCTCTGAATCTGTTGGAAATAGAGCGCGTTGAAATCGATCGG
>PNLG01000073.1 GCA_013822915.1 Sphingomonas sp.
GGCGGGCGAGGCGATTCTGGACGTGATTCTGGAGCCGGGCTTCCTCGACCAGGTGACCGCGATGGGCGAGCGGCTGCGCGCGGCGCTGGAACAGATGATTCCCAACCACGATGCGATCTTCGACAGCGTGCGCGGGCGCGGGCTGATGGCCGGGATCAAGCTGAAGGACTCGGCGGTCAGCCGCGATTTCGTGGCGCACTTACGTGATCACCACGGCCTGCTGACGGTCGCGGCGGGCGAGAATGTGGTGCGCATCCTGCCGCCGCTGGTGATCGAGCAGGCCCATATTGACGAGTTCGTCCAGCGATTGAGCGACGGCGCGCGCAGCTATGCGCCTGCCGCTGCTGCTGCATGAGGCATTTCCTCAACCTCGCGGACGCAGGCGCGGACGGGATCGCCGCGATGATCGCCGATGCGCTGGATCGCAAGGCCGCGCGCGCCGACTGGCCCAAGGGGCGGCCCGATGCCGATGCGCCGCTTGCCGGCCGGGTGCTGGCGATGGTGTTCGAGAAAAACTCCACCCGCACCCGCGTGTCGTTCGACATGGCGATCCGTCAGCTTGGCGGGACCAGCATTGTGATGGATGCGGGCACGACGCAGCTTGGCCGCGGCGAGACGGTGGCGGATACGGCGCGCGTCCTGTCTGCTTACGTCGATGCGATCATGCTGCGCACCGACGATCATGCCAAGGTCGAGGAAATGGCCCACCATGCCAGCGTCCCCGTCATCAATGGCCTTACCGATTTGTCGCACCCGTGCCAGATTATGGCCGATTTGCTGACCATCATCGACGCCGGCAAGGCGCTCCCGGGCCTGAAGGTCGCGTGGCTTGGCGATGGTAACAACGTGCTCTATTCGATTGTCGAGGCCGCCGGGCTGATGCAGTTCGACGTGACGGCCGCCTGCCCGCAGGGGTTTCAGCCCGATGACGCGATGCTGGCCATGGGGCAGGGCCGCGCGCGATGCGTCGCCGATCCGCGTGAGGCTGTGGCGGGCGCCGACATTATCGTCACCGACACCTGGATTTCGATGGGGCAGGCCCATGCCGAAACCAAGCTTGCCGCGATGATGCCCTATCAGGTCGACGCCGCACTGATGGCGGCGGCAAAGCCCGACGCCAAATTCCTCCACTGCCTGCCCGCGCACCGGGGCGAGGAAGTGACGGCGGAAGTTATCGACGGCCCGCAATCGCTGATCTGGGCAGAGGCGGAAAACCGGCTGCACGCGCAAAAATCGGTGCTGCGCTGGTGCTTTGGCCAGATTGGCTGATCGCATGATGACTGACCCGTTGATCGTCGATTACGATCGGGCGCTTGGCTTTACGATTCCGGGGCGCGATGCGCGTGGCCGCATCGCCCGGCTGGGGCAAGTGGTGGCGCAGGTGCTGGCCGCGCATGATTATCCCGCTCCCATCGAATCGTTGTTGGGGGAAGCGCTGACGCTGGCCGCGCTGATCGGGGCGACGCTCAAGGATGCCAGCGGTCAGCTCACGATGCAGGCGCAGACGCAAACCGGCATCGTCCGGCTCATGGTCTGCGATTATCGCGGCGGCGAACTGCGCGGTTATGTCGATTATGACGCCGAACGGCTCGGCGCGCTGGCCGATCCCTGGGGGTTGGCGGCGCTGTTTGGCGGGGATGCCTATCTCGCAATCACCTTTGATCTGGAGACGACAGGCGAGCGGTATCAGGGGATTGTCCCGCTTGACGGCACCACGCTGGCCGAGGCGGTTGAGAGCTATTTCGCCCATTCGGAACAGATCCCGACGCTGGTGCGCGCCGGTTTTGCACGCGGGCCGGATGGTCAGCGCGTCGCAGGCGGCCTGTTGCTCCAGCATCTGCCCGAAGGGGAGGCGGGGCGCGAGCGGCTCCACACCCAACTCGATCACCCCGAATGGGAACGCGTCGCCATCCTTGGCCGCACCATGGGGATGGATGAGCTGACTGATCCCGCGCTCACGCTTGAGACATTGGTGTGGCGCTTGTTCAACGAGGAGGAGGAAGTGCGCCTCCTCCCCGATCTCGCGCTGGCGAAGGGGTGCCGCTGTTCGCCGGATTACATCGCGGGCGTACTCGCCAAATTTCCGCCGAGTGAGCAACAGGCAATGGCGGATGACGATGGCATCATCACCGTCGATTGCGCGTTTTGCGCGACCAAATTCCCGATTCGGGCAGCGGGCCTGTGAGCGCGCGTCGGACACCCCTGGCGCTCGCGACCGGGCTGGGCGCGCTGGCGCTCATCGCGTCTGACGGACCAACGGGGCGGCTGCGGGTGCTCGCCCAGATCAAGCCGGGCGAGTGGGAACTGCAAGAACAGGGCAGCCAAGCCGCGCCCAAGCGGTTGTGCATGACCGACGCCGATATTCTGGTCCAATATCAGCATAATGAGATGCGCTGCACCCGTTTTGTCGTGGAGGATCAGCCGATGAGCGCCACCGTGACCTATGATTGCCGGAGCAGCGGGCGCGGGCGGACGGCGATCCGCGCGTCCACTTCCCGTGCGATTCATGTCGAGACACAAGGGATCGCCTTTGGCGCGCCGTTTGAGACCAGCTTTAATGCGCGCCGGATTGGGGCGTGCCGGGTCGGCCTTCGTTAAGCGGGCGTTTATCCGCTGCTGCTATGAAGGGGTTGTGTCGCGTTGGGCACGCTTTCCTCCCTAGGCTTTGGAAAAGCCCCACTGGGCCGTCCATTTTGGACGGTCCTTCTTTTTGGGGCGTGGACGCAGACGCCGTGGCGCGCGCGGTTGCAGCGCCGGGCAAATCGGCCTAGCCGGGCCACGCGATGATTTCAGAAACCCCAATGGCGGTCGCGCTGATTTCCGGCGGGCTCGATTCGATGGTCGCCGCCGCCCTTGCGCGCGCGGCGGGCTTTCGGCTGCTCGCGCTGTCAGTCGATTATAATCAGCGGCACCGGGTGGAGCTGGCCGCCGCGCGCCGGATCGCGTCTGCACTGGGCGCCGAGCGGCACGTGGTGTTGCCGCTGGACCTGTCGGCCTTTGGCGGTTCGGCGCTGACCGCCGATATCGCGGTGCCAAAGTCGGGCGTCGCGCCCGGCATCCCGGTCACCTATGTCCCTGCGCGCAACACGATTTTCCTCAGCCTCGCGCTGGGTTGGGCGGAAGCGGCGGGCGCGCGCGACCTGTTCATTGGCGTGAATGCGCTTGATTATTCGGGTTATCCCGATTGCCGCCCGGAATTTATTTCAGCGTTTGAGGGGCTGGCCGAACTGGCGACCAAAGCGGGAGTGGAGGGCGCGCCGTTTCGCATCCATGCGCCGCTTCAGCACATGACCAAGGCCGATATCGCGCGCGAGGCCGCGCGGCTGGGCCTGGACGCGGGGTTGAGCTGGTCCTGCTATGATCCTGCGCCGGGGGGTGTGCATTGTGGCTTGTGCGACAGTTGCCGCCTGCGCCAGCGTGGCTTTGCCGAGGCGGGGCTTGCGGATCCGACCGCCTATGCGGCGCGGCCATGAGCTATGCCGTCAAGGAAATGTTCCTGACCCTGCAGGGGGAGGGCGTGCACGCCGGGCGGCGCGCGGTGTTCATCCGCTTTGCCGGGTGCAATTTATGGAACGGGCGCGAGGCGGATCGGGCCAGCGCAGTGTGCCAATTCTGCGATACCGATTTTGTCGGCACCGACGGCGATGGCGGGGGTAAATTCGCCGATGCGGGCGCGCTGGCGGCGGCTGCGCGGGCGCTATGGGGCGATGCGCCGGGCGCTTTTGCGGTGCTGACCGGCGGCGAACCGATGCTGCAGGTCGATGATGCGCTGGTCGGCGCGCTGCATATCGCGGGATTCTACATCGCGATTGAGACCAATGGCACCTTGCCCGTGCATCCGGCGCTTGATTGGGTGTGCGTCAGCCCAAAAGCGGGGAGCGATGTGGTGCAGCGTCGCGGGGATGAGCTAAAGCTAGTGTGGCCACAGCCCGGCACTGATATCGACGCGATCGAGGGCTGGGACTTTGTCCATTGGCTGGTGCAGCCGATGGATGGCCCGGCCTTGGCAGAGGCGACACAGGCGGCGATTGATCTGGTCATGGCGCAGCCCCGGTGGCGGCTGACGCTACAATCTCACAAGCTGCTGGGGTTGCGTTAGTTCGTCAGTGCCATCCACATCCGCGCACATTGTAAACATTGCGCCGGTCCCAGCACGCCTCGTCCAGCCGGGGGCGGCGAGTGAAGCGGGTGTCAAACCCCAATCGCCCACCAAACGCCTGTTCGCCCAGCAGCAACATCCCGCTGCGCAATTCGCGCATCCGGTTTTCGGCTACGGTGTATAGCTTGCCGCGCGGCGCGATCAGCGCGTCATGACCAATATCGGCCGTCGTCTGACAAAAAAGATATTGCGATCCGACGTTAGAAAAGAGCGAATAGAGCCGCGTTCCATATTGATCGAGCCCGGCTGTGCCGCTTTTTGCCTTTGTCTTTGACTTTCCTAAGCCTGCTTTGGCGGTTCGGGAAAAATACTGATTCAGCGTGGCCAGCGCTGCCTTCAGCTCGACATCATGATCTTTCAACATCGCATTATACTTCGAAACACTGAGCAGAGTTGGTTCGAATTGGCACCGCAACGCCGCGATATTGAGCGCGGCGCGCAGCGACCAGACCAGCCCGGCACGCGTTTCGGCCGACGTTGCGCCCGGCAGCGGCAGCGTGATGTCTGGTTCAGCGCCCGTTACCGGCCCCCGCGTCAATTCGGGGCTCTTGAAGAAAAACTGGGCAGCAGCGGGTGTCGTGCAAAACGGCGCACCGAGGGCGCTCGCCAGACCGAGCAGGCCAAGGAGCGACCGCATCATAATTCCACTCACTTATACATCCCCAAATTGTCCCGCTGACACGATGTCTTGCCCAGTTGCGCGGTGTTTTCAACGGGGGCGATGGTTCATCCTGCCTCACCGAGCGGGCGGTTCAGGGTATTTTCACAACAAAAGGGCTGCCTGGTCGCCCAAGCAGCCCTTTTTTGAACGATTGGCCGCGCCGA
>PNLG01000380.1 GCA_013822915.1 Sphingomonas sp.
GCCGTGCGATCCGCGTCGAGGCGCAGCAACGGCGCGGCATCGCCTAGGCGCACCCGAGCGGCGGCACGGCGCGCGGTCAGTCGGGCTTCTCTGTTGGCGTCGGTCAGCGTGCGGTTGCGACGCTGTTCGGCATCATACGCAGCGAGCGCGCTCTCGACCTCGCGCAGCGCGCGCAGCACGGCGACGTCCCAACTCGCCAAAGCTGCCCGTTCGCCCGCCCGCGCCTGCGCCAATCGAGCGCGCGCGGGTGCTTGGTTGGGGAAGGCCCAGCTGACCAGAGGTGATCCCGTCGCGACTAGCCGACCCGTCAGCAACCCGATCGCGCCGCCGAGATTGACGCGCGGATACAGGTCGGCGCGCGCCACGCCAATGCGTGCGGCGGCGGCGGCAAGGCGGCGCTCGGCCTCGCGAATATCCGGGCGACGGAGCAACAGGGCAGCACCATCGCCGACAGGCGCCGCGGTGCGCAACTTGGGTAGCGCCGCACAGATGACGGGATCGACGCGCGCCTCCGCCGGTGGCCGCCCCGCCAGCGTCGCAAGGCGGTAGCGGGCATTGGCCTGTGCCGCTTCCAGCGGTGCCTTGAGCGCGGTCGTCGTGGCCAGCAGGCTCGCCGCCTGCGAGAGCTCGAGTGGCGAGACTTCGCCCGCGTTTAGCTGATTCCGCACAACCGCAACCGCGTTCCGCTGAACCTTCACCTGCTCGGCCACCACGCCCAGAGCCTGCGTCGCGCCGCATAGCTCGACATAGGCGAGCACCGTGTCCGCCACTACGGCGACGCGCACGCCGTCCAATGCGGCTTCCTGCGCGGCTGCATCGGCGCGCGCGGCAAGCACCGCCGATCGCAGCCGCCCGAACAGATCGGCATCCCAACTCGCGGTCAGTGCCAGGTCATAGTCAGTGGTCGGCACGTTGGAGGATGCGCTCGGCTGGCCCGCGCTATTGTCGACGGTCAGCCCGCTTTCCACCGTCGTCTGCGGCAATCGCGCCGCCCGCGCCTGCCGCACCGCCGCCCGCGCGCCGTCGAGATTGGCATAGGCAACGCGCAAGTCCGCGTTGGCGGCAAGGCTCGCCATCACCAGCCGGTCGAGCGCCGGGTCGTCATATAGCCGCCACCAGCCATCGGGCACCGGCTCAATCGAGGCGCTCGGCAGCGCGGCAAAAGGGCCGGTCGCAGTTGGCGGCGCGATCGTGGGCGGCGGAGACGGCGCGGTCATGCAGCCGGATGCGAGCAGCGCCAGCAGGGGAGCGACGCGCTTCATGCGGTCACCGCCAACGGTTCTGCGGTCGGCACAGGTCGCTTCTTGCCGAAGCGCGCGTAAAGCGCGGGCATCAGGAACAGGTTCAGAGCCGTCGACGACACCAACCCGCCCAGGATGACGATCGCCATCGGATGCTCAATCTCATGTCCTGGAGCATTGCCCGCCACGACCAGCGGCAGCAGCGCCAGCCCTGCGCAAAGCGCCGTCATCAGGATCGGCACCAGCCGCTCGGCCGCACCCCGGATAATGAGCTGCGGACCGAATGCCTCGCCCTCGAACCGGCGGAGGTGGTCGTAATGCGATAACAGCATGATGCCGTTGCGCGCCGCGATTCCGATCACCGTGACGAAGCCGACCAACGACCCGAGCGACAACACGCCCCCGGTCAGCGCCACGCCGACGACGCCGCCGACCAGCGCGAACGGCAGGCTGACGCCGACCAGCGCGGTGATCCGCGTCGAGCGGAACTCGAGCCAAACGAGCAGCAATATGCCGACCAAGCAGGCCAGCCCAATCGTCCACAACCGCTGCCGCGATTCCTGGAGCGCGGCATATTCGCCCAGCACTTGCGGATGGTATCCGGTCGCAAACGGCACTTGAGCCACCGCTGCATCGACCGCGCGCGCGACTGATCCGAGATCGGCGCCCTTCACATTGAGAGTCACATCGATCCGGCGCTGGCTGTTCTCGCGCTTGATCTCGTTGGGCGCGGGCACGACCAGCACGTCGGCGACGTCGCGCAGTCGCACCGGGGACCCTGTGGGCGTCTGGATCATCATGTCGGCAAGCGCGTGCTGGTCACCGCGCACAGATGGCTCGCCCCACAAGGCGACATCGAACGCCTTCTGGTCGCGATATATCTCGCCGAGCTTCTGCCCCGCCACCAGCGTCTGCGCCTGCCGCCGCACCTCGCCCGGTGTCAGCCCGAAGGTGACGAGATCGGCGGGGCGCGGACGGATCTGGATTTGCGGGACCAACACCTGCTGCTCAACCTTGAGATCGGCCACGCCCGCAATGCTCGCGACACGCGCGCGCACGCGCTCGGCAGCCGCGCGCAGCTCCTCCTGATCGGGTCCGAAGATGCGCACCACGATCGTCGCGCCCGCACCCGACAGCACTTCCTTGATGCGTTCGCGCAAATAGGTCAGCACGTCGCGGTAGAGGCCGGGATAGCCGTCGATCGCCGCCTTGATCTTCGCGACGCTGGTATCGTAATCGGCCTTCTCGTCCAGGCTGATCCAGAATTCGGTAAAGTTCGGCCCGACCACCTCGTCGGCGGCCTCGGCGCGGCCGATATGCGCGCCGAAATTGCGCACCCCCGGAATCGCCCGCAATTCCTTCGAGGCGCGGATGCTGATGCGGTCCATCGCTTCGATCGAAGTGCCGGGCTTTTCGACGAAGTGCATCAGGAAATCAGTCTCGCGGAAGTCGGGCAGGAACTGATCCTTGAAGCCTGCATAGCCGATGCCGGAGAGCAGCAGCCCGCCCGCGACGATCGCCATCGCAAGGCTAGGCCGGGCGATCAGGCGCGGCAGTGTATTGGCGTAACGCTGCTTCAACCAGCCGACCAAGCGCGTGTCACCCTCCGCCTTGACCGGCGCATTGGGCAGCAGGAACAGGCAGAGCGCGGGCGTCACCACCAGCGCCACCAGAAGCGAGGCCGCGATCGCCAGCACATAGGCAATCGCCAGCGGCTGGAAGAAGGTGCCCGCGACGCCGCCGAGGAAGAAGATCGGCAGGAACACCAGCATCACGATCAGCGACGCGAACACCACCGCCGTCCGCACCTCGAGCGAGGCCGCCAGCACGACGTCGAACGAAGAGCGCGGATTGCCCGCCTCGCGGTTGAGGCGGAGACGCCGGGCGATATTCTCGACATCGATGATGGCGTCATCGACCACTTCGCCGAGCGCGATCACCAGCCCGGCGATCACCATCGTGTTGATCGTCGCCCCGCTCCACAGCAACACCAGCCCCGCGCCGAGCAAGGACAGCGGGATCGCGACCAGGCTGATCACCGCTTGCCGCCAGTCGCGCGTGAACACGAACAGCACGATCGCCACCAGCAGACAGCCGATCATCAGCGCGCGCGACAGATTGTCGATCGACCGTTCGATGAACGTAGCCGGGCGGAAGATCGTCGTATCGACCTTCACGTCCTTCAAACCGGGCCGCAACTCGGCAACTGCCGCCTCGACATCGCGGGTCAGTTGAAGCGTGTTGCCGGTCGGCTGCTTCTCGACGATCAGCATCAGGCCGGGGCCGTCATCAATGATCGCATTGCCGATCGGTGCCGCAAAGCCTTCGACCACCCGCGCGACATCGCCGATCCGCACCGGCGCATCGCCGGCGATCTTGATGACGGTGCGCGCGAGATCGTCGGCAGCCTGGATGGCACCAGCCTGCTGCACAGCTAGGCGCTGGTTGGGCGTATCGACAAAGCCGCCGCCACCGACAAGCACCGCGTCACCCGTCGCAAGCCGCAACTCGTTGAGTGTCACCCCAGAGGCATTTAGCCGGTCGGGGTCGGCGAGCACCTGCAACTGCCGGTCGCGATAGCCCCAGACGGCGACGTTGGCGACGCCCGGCACCGCCATCAGCCGGGGCCGGATCGTCCAGCGCACCAGCTCGGACAATTGCATCTGGTCGAGCTTCCTGGACGACACGCCGATCTTCATCGCCCGGCTGGTCGAGGATAGCGGCGGCAGCATCACCGGCGGTCGCGCGGCGCTCGGCAAGCGGCTCTGCACTTGCGTCACCCGTTCCTGCACCAGCTGGCGCGCGCGGATCACATCGGTGCCGCGATCGAACAGGATCGTGACCGAAGACAGGCCGAGCACCGATTTGGACCGCAGCGTCGCCAGATCGGGCACACCATTGACGGCGGTTTCGATCGGCACCGTAATCAGGCTTTCGACCTCCTCGGTCGACAGGCCCGGCGCTTCGGTCTGGATCTCGACCTTCGGCGGCGCGAACTCAGGGAAGACATCCAGCGGCACGTCGGTCGAGGCGCGCACCCCCAGCACCACCAGCAACACCGCGCAGGCAATCACCAGCACGCGCTGGGTAAGCGCGGCACGAACAAGCCACGCCAGCATCAGTGCGCCACGCCGAACTCGGTGCCGAACAACTCCGCCGCTCCCGCCGTGACGACTTCCGTGCCGGGTGTGAGGCCGCGCGCGAGGATTGCGCGATCACCTTGCGTGGAGGCAACTTCGATCCGCTGGCGGATGAAGACGTCGGGCGCGGTCCTCGCATAGACCCATTCTCCGCCATAGATATCGCGCACGATCGCCGAGGTCGGCACCGACAGGCCATCGGTCGTGCCGCCCGCAATCGGCAGCGTGACGCCGACGCGCTGGCCAACGCGATAAGCGCGGTCGCGATTGTCGAGCGCGAAATAGAGATCGACCGTGCCGGCCACGGCATTGGCAGAGGGGGGCGCCTGAACCGGACGAGCAGCGCGGGCCGCGCCGAGGGTGCCGAGCGCCTGGATCATCGCCGCGCGCCCGCGCTCGACTGCGCCAACATCACTGCCGAACACCGGCACGCGGACCCACAAGGCGGATTGATTGGCCAGCGACCGAATGGCTGGCCCCAGCAGACGTCGTTGAGCGCTTGCCGCATCGGCAGCGGCCTTGGCGGCTGCAAGCGCGGCTGCGGCTTCATCGCGCGCGCGAACACTGCCCGCTTCCTCGCGCACCAAGGCGGCGGCACGATC
>PNLG01000240.1 GCA_013822915.1 Sphingomonas sp.
AACAAATGTCATAGCCAAAGGTCGGCGAATAGCTGACCGTCGTGCCGCTGTTGCGGGTGATGAGATCAAGCCAGGCAAGCGGCCGCCGCGCGAAATCCTCGGTCTTCAGATAATCGACCGATACCTGGTTCGCCATCGGCGACAACATACAGCCGACAAGGCCCATGTCGTGATACCAGGGTAGCCAGGATATGCAGCGATCGCTCTCGATCAACTGCATGCCGTGCCCATGCGCGGCCAGATTGTTGAGGAGCGCTGCATGAGTGACAGCGACGCCGTGCGGAAACCGGGTCGAACCGCTCGAATATTGCAGGTAACAAATATCATCGGGCTGCGCTTCGGGGAGGGGCGATGCCACGACCGGATGCGTCGCCAGCGTCGCCCAGTCGATCCCGCGGACTCCGCGCGTATCGGCGGCAGCACCCGCCATCTCGGCGAGTTCGGGCGGGTAGATCAGCAGAACCGGGTCGCTGCTTTCAAGCTGCACGCCGATTTGGTCGATATAGGCGTCGCGCCCACCGAACGAGGTTGGCAGGGGCAGCGGCACCGGCCAGGCACCGGCATAGACCGTCCCAAAGAACAGTGCGGCAAATTCTGCGCTTGTCTCCGCGATCAGCGCAACCCGGTCGCCCGGCGCAATCCCCATCGCGACGAGGCGCAGCGCCGCATCAAGCGCGTCAGCGTGGAGTTGCGCATAGCGATATGGGCGCTTGATCGCCCCGCGCGCATCGTGGAAGTTGAAGCCGCGATCGCCCGAGGCGGCATAGGCCAATGCCTCGCCGAGTGTCGCGAAATCGGCGAAGCGGCGGGGCAGCGGATCGTGCGTTGGGGTCGCGATCGGGATTTCGGAATGCGTCGCGCCTGCGTACTGCTGATCAATCACCATCGTCGTTACGCCCCTGAGTAATCTGACTTATACATCATTTGACATTCAATGTGACTTGACCAAGAATCCGGTTCAAAATCCGGGCCTGCGTAATTGACGCCGTTTGAACGGTCTTGAGCCAACCAACGAACCAACCCATTCGACGCCCAAACGGGCAAGCGCGCTAGAATGATTATGTTACGCGTTCAAAATCAGGTTTGACTATGGCACAATCATGGCATGGTGCGGGAAAATCCCCCAAATCGACGCGTGCTCTCGCCTCTCGATCACGATGCGCTCGAGCGGTTGGCGCTGCGTTATGTTGAGCGATTTGCGACAACGCGCGCGCGGTTGATCGCTTATCTCGACCGCAAAGTTCGCGAGCGCGGCTGGCAGGGGGCACCCGCTGATCCGGGCTCACTTGCTGACCGCATGGTTGCGCTCGGTTATGTCGATGATCGCGCCTTTGCCTCTGCGCGGGCGGGTGCCATGGCGCGGCGCGGGCTGGGCGGGCGGCGGATTTCCGCGGCTTTGCGCGCCGCCGGCGTTGGCGAGGATGAGGGGGCGGCACTGGCGCCGATGATCGCGCAAGGGGCGCTGGCTGCAGCCCTTCGCCTTGCGCAGCGCAAGCGATTGGGCCCCTATGCCGTCACTGCCCCCGATCGGGCCATGCGCGAACGCCAACTTGCCGCGATGGTTCGGGCCGGACACTCATTTGAACTCGCGCGCAGGATCATTTCGATAGCGCCCGGAGATGATGTGGCACTTGATGTGCTCATTTCGGGTGAGGAAGATTTTTGCGACATCTCAAATCCATGATAAGGGCCGATTTTGGTCGGGGGGGCTGACGAAGTTGCGTTGTGGTCAGGGGAAGGATGCGGTTGTTTCGCCGTCGCTTGCGTCCGCGACGGCAGAGCAAGTCGTGCCGCCTGAGCATAATCAGCCGACGCACGCGTCCCCCGAGTCGGTGGAAGCGATCGCCGTTTCAGGACGGTTGAAATGGTTCGACATCGCCCGCGGTTTCGGGTTTCTGGTTGCTGAATCGCCGCCAATTGGTGACGTATTGATTCATTTTTCGGTGCTCCATCCGCATGGGCGCACCCATTTGCCCGAGGGTGCGCGGCTGAGCTGTGTCGCGGTGCGCGGTGAGCGCGGTTTTCAGGCGCGCGAGATTGTCGCAATCGACCTGGCGGAAGCCGTGGCCCCCGCGCCGCGTCGGCGCAATCCGGATCGGGTCGATCCGGCCACCCTGCTCGACCAGGCCGGCGACGTTGAGCACGCCAGCGTCAAATGGTTCAACCGGCTCAAGGGTTATGGCTTTCTGATCCGCGCGCGCGACAACGCCGATGTTTTCGTGCATATGGAAACGCTGCGTCGGGCAGGGATTGGCGAAGTGGCGCCGGGCCAGTCGTTACGAGCGCGGATTTTTGACGGGCCAAAGGGGCCGCTTGCGGTGCTGGTCGAGCCGGAGGAGTAGGCGTTTGCGGATCATCATGCTTGTGCTGGCAGCGGTGGCGCTCGTCCCCTTGTCCGCCTGTGGCGGCGGCAATGCGGTGGCGCAGTCATCGGGCGATGCGGCCCGGCGGACGATTGCCGTTACGATTACCAGCGGCTCCGAAAAACATGCATTCCGGGTCGAAGTGGCGGCTACCCCGGCTGAACAGACGCGCGGGCTGATGTTTCGCACCGATATTGGCCCCGATGGCGGCATGTTGTTCCACCCCTATCCCAGCGATGGCGGTCCGCCGCGCGAGGCGAGCTTTTGGATGAAGGACACGCCAAGCCCGCTCGATATCATCTTCATCCGCGCCGATGGCACCATTGCGCGGATCGCCGAAAACACCACGCCGTTTTCCGAGGTGCCGGTGACGTCGGGGGAACCCGTTGCCGCGGTGCTCGAATTGCGGGGCGGGCGTACTGCTGAACTGGGGATTGCCGAGGGCGACCGGGTAAGCTGGGACGAGCGCCCGCGCTAAACGCCGGTTGAAGCCGGGGCGCGGCCACGCTAAGCACTTGGTATGAGTTTGCTCGGGATGATCTTCACCTGGTGGGATGGCGCCACCTTTGGCACTCGGCTTGGCTTGCGTGGCAAGGTGCGGGTGGGCAGCGATGCGCTGGGCAATCATTACTATGAGGGCGGCCGCGACCCCAACGGCATCACCCGCCGCTGGGTGATTTATAACGGCCCAAATGACGCCAGCCGGGTGCCGCCCGAATGGTTTGGCTGGCTCCATCATCAGGTTGACGCGTTACCCGATGCGGCCCTGCCGCCGCCGCGCGCTTGGCAAAAGCCCGCTGTCCCCAATCTGACCGGGACCGAGGCGGCGTATCGACCGGCGGGCGCGCTCGAGCGTGGTGGCCAGCGTGCGGGCGCAACCGGCGATTATGAGGCATGGACTCCGGGTGAGTGACCGCCGTCGGTGGCTGATCTGGGGGGGCGGCGGCATTGCGGTGGCGCTGGCAGCGGCGGGGCTGTGGTTCGGCTATGACGCCTGGCAACCGTCCGAACCGGCGAGCGAGGAAGCAGTCAAGACAACTGGCTCCACGATCCTCGATCAGGCGCAAAGTCCCGGCGATGTCGCAACCGTCGACGTCACGCCCGATGCCGATGTCGCGCGCGGGACTACGCCGATGGCAGAGCGTGTCGCGGTGCTGGGGCTGCTCAACAAGCGCAACGGCGACACTCGCTTGCTGACGCTCAAGCCCGGCGAGGCGGCGCGAGTCGGCAATGTCGTGGTGCGGCTGCGTGCGTGTGAGCAAACCGCGCCGTGGGAGAGCGACCAATTTACCGGCGCCTTCGTCCAGCTTGACGTGATGCAGCCCGACCGCAAATGGCGGCGCAGCTTTTCGGGCTGGCTCTATAAGGAACGCCCGGCGCTGAATGTGGTGCAGGATCCGATTTACGACGTCTGGCCCAAAAGCTGTGCGATGACTTTCCCATCGGGTGGCGCGGCGACGGTGTCGATCGCGGATCGCCCGGCGGCGTCGAGCGCGAAAAAATCCCCCGACGCAGCAGCATCAACCGAGGGGGACAGCGCAGAGCCCGCCGCTGCTGCGGCCCCCAGTGCGCCTGCGACGACGCCATCAACCGCCGACGACAGCCGCCCGAGATAATCCGCCCGGCTGATCTCAATCGCGCCCAGCGACGCCAGATGATCGGTTTGAAACTGGCAATCGAGCAGCGTGAACCCGCCGATTTTCAACCGCGCGACCAGCCACGCCAGCGCCACCTTTGACGCATCGCGTTCGCGCGACACCATGCTCTCGCCGAAAAACGCCCGGCCCAGCGCGAGGCCGTAAAGCCCGCCGACCAGCCGGTCGCCCAGCCAGCATTCGACCGAATGCGCATGGCCGCGACGGTGGAGTTGGGTGAACACCTCCTCAATCTGGCCGCTGATCCAGGTTTCGGGCCGGTCCTCCGCCGATTGCGCGCAAAGCCCAATCACTTGCTCAAACGCGGTATCGGCCGTTACCCGGAACCGATTGCTGACAATCACTTTCCGGAGCGAGCGGGACAGGCGGAAACCCCCAAGGGGCAGGATGGCGCGGCGCTTTGGTTCCACCCAGTAAACGCCATTTGCGCTGCGGTGATCGGCCATCGGGAACACGCCGACCGCATAGGCGCCCAGCACCATCACCGGGTCGAGCGGCGTCATCCGGGCGGCCTCACCGTGCGCCGGGCGTCTCCGCCAACCGCTTTTCGATTGCTTGCCACAGCGCGGCAAACGACTGCGCGCCGGGGGAGCGGGCGGCAAAACGGCCCAGCGGCGCGCGCTTGACCGCCATTTGCTCGATCACGCTTGCCATTGGGATCACCGGCCAGGCCGGGTGGCGGGCGAGCGCATCGGCGTGGACCTTGCGCCGCCGGTCCACCATCGCATGCACCGGCATCAGCGCCGATCGACCGCCCAGTTGTTCCACCACCTCCGCATAGGCGCGCTCGCTTAGGGGGGAGGGGATGACGGGCACCACGATCAGGTCGGCGGCGCGCATCACCTGATCGCTGGTTTCGGTAATGCCGGGCGGGCAATCGAGGATCACCCGGTCGAAATCCTTGCCCGCCGTCGCGAGCAATTTGGTGAGGAGCTTTTTCTTGTCCAGTTCGTGGAACAAGAC
>PNLG01000133.1 GCA_013822915.1 Sphingomonas sp.
GAAAACCTGACCGGCCTTGCCCGGATGGTGCGCGGTTATGTCGTTCCCGCGCTGGAGAATGTCGCGCTTTGGCACGAACGCGATATCTCGCACTCCTCGGTGGAACGCTATATCGGTCCCGATGCGACAATCACGCTGGACTTTGCGCTCGCGCGGTTGACCGGCGTAATCGACAAGCTGATCGTCTATCCGGCAAGGATGCAGCGCAATCTCGACCAGATGGGCGGGCTGGTCCATTCGCAGCGCGTGTTGCTCGCGCTGACGCAAGCCGGGCTCAGCCGCGAGGACAGCTATCGCCTGGTGCAGCGCAACGCGATGAAAGTTTGGGAATCGGACGGCACGCTTTCGCTGTGCGATCTGCTGAAAGGGGATCCCGACGTCACCGCTGCGTTAAGCGCTGCCGCGATCGAGGAAAAGTTCGACCTTGGCTACCACTTCCGCCACATCGACGCGATCTTCGCGCGCGTGTTTGGCGCGGCGGGATAACTCCCCGCCGACGCCTGATGTTTACGCAAACGGCCCCTCTTTGAACTGGGCGAGCACGCTGCTGCGAATCTCGCGCCAATTCGCCATCCGCCAGCGATCGGGCGATTCGATCCCGACAATCGGATCCCGACCCGGAGGCGAAACGCGCCACGGCAGCGCCTGTTTCGTGACGATGCAGTAAAAGGGGCAAACGGGCGGCTTGCTCGGATCGCCCTCTGGGTCATCAAGCACCACGGCCAGCCGGTCGCTCTCCAGCCGCACCATCGAACCGACCGGGAAAATGCCGATCATGCCCGAAAACACGCTCAGAATCTGAACGTCGAATTGGCCGGGCTGCTCGGTCATCATCTCAATCGCTTCTGCGGGCGACAACGCCAAACCATAGGGGCGATCGGACGTCACGGTGTCATAAGTGTCGCAAATCGCGGCCATGCGCGCATAGGTTGAGATGCTATTGCCCTCTTTGAAATCGGGATAGCCGGTGCCGTCGAGCCGCTCATGATGGTGCAGCACCACATCGAGCACCAGATCGGGCAAACGCTCAGTCCCGCTCATCAAAATATCATGGCCCAGTTCGCAATGGGTGCGCATCACCGCTGTCTCTTCGGCGGTAAGAGGACCGGGCTTGTCGAGCAGCGATGTCGGCACCCGCGCCTTGCCCACATCATGCAACAGCCCCGCGAGCCCGATATTATGGTGCAGCGTCGGGTCAAGTTTCAGCCGCCGCGCAAGGTTGATCATTAACCCGCATACGGCCACCGAATGGACATAGGTGTGTTCGTGGCGGTCGCGCATCCGCGTGACGCCCATAATCGCGCCGGGATGCCGCTCGACCGACGCGGTGATGCCGCTCACCATCGGCCAAAGCGAGGCGACATTGATGTTGCGGCCAAACCGAACATCCTCAAAAGTAGCGGCAATTTGTTCCTTCGCCACCGACACCAGCTCGCGCGCGCGGCTACGCTCCTGCGCGACCGACGCGCGACGCGCGCCAAGGTGCAGCGCGGCCGGGCCCAGGCTGGGTTTCGGAGTTGCCCGCCCAAACGTCGGGCCGCCGGTTCCCGGCACCCGCCAATCCCCCTGCAACAGCGAATCGTCGCGGCGACTATCCCGATTGCTGAAATCCACCTGAAATTCCCCCGCTATGCGCGACGCCATCCCTGAGCGCGACAATGCCGCACCGACCCTATTTTTTTCGTTAACGGCCCGACGGCTGATTGATCCGAAATGCGCGAAATGCATCTGCGATTTCGAGTAACAAAATTGCGAGTTGATGGAACAATACCAATCTGTCGCTTACCGGAAATAACCGGAAATTGGAGTATATATCATGCGCTATGTCGACGCTATCGGCAGTCTGTCGCTTACGGCTGCCGCGCTGGTGCTGGTGGCGGGGGTTCTCGCCCTTTAATCCGCCCGCCGCCCGCCCCTTTGATCCAAAGGGGCGGTTTGGCGCGGGGGTTTCAGCCGCCGAGTGCGGCCTTAACCTTTTGAAAAAAGCCGCTGGTCTGCGGGCATTCCTGCCCGGTTTCGGTCGCGCGAAACGCCTCCAGCAATTCACGCTGCTTTGCGCTGAGCTTCGTTGGCGTTTCGACTTCGATTCGTACGACCAGATCGCCGCGCCCGCGCCCTTGCAACACCGGCATTCCCGCCCCGCGTTGACGCAATTCGCGGCCCGACTGCATGCCCGCCGCGATGCGGATCTCGTGATGCTCGCCGTCGAGGCCAGGAATGGTAACCGTCCCACCCAGCGCCGCCGTCGTAAAGCTGATCGGCGTGCGCGCAAAAAGCGTTGTCCCCTCGCGCTCGAAAATCGCATGGCGGGCGATGTGGAGGAAGATGTAGAGGTCGCCCGCGGGGGCACCACGCATCCCCGCCTCGCCCTCACCGGTCAGGCGCACCCGCGTGCCCTCATCCACGCCCGCCGGAATGTTGACGGTCAGTGTCTTGGTCTTGTCGACACGGCCTTCGCCCCGGCAACTAGGGCAGGGATCGGCAATGACCTGACCCATGCCGTGACAGGCGGGACAAGTCCGTTCGACCACAAAAAAGCCCTGCTGCGCGCGCACCTTGCCCATGCCGCCGCAAGTTTTGCAGACTTGCGCCGAGGTGCCCGGCCGCGCGCCCGAACCGCTGCACGGATCGCACACGCCCGATACATCGACAGTAATTTCGCGCGACAGGCCGTGAAACGCATCGTCGAGCGTGATTTCCATGTCATAGCGCAGATCGGCACCGCGCTGGGCAGAGGGTCGCCCGCCGCCGCCGCGCCCGCCCATGAATTCGCCAAAGATATTTTCGAAAATATCGCTGAACCCGCCAAAATCCTGCGGTCCCGCGCCTGCCCCCTGCTGGAACGCGGCGTGACCGAACCGATCATAGGCGGCGCGCTTTTGCGGGTCTTTCAGACAGTCATAGGCTTCGCTGATCGCTTTGAACTTCGCCTCTGCCGCCGCGTCGCCGGGATTACGATCGGGGTGCCAGCGCATCGCGAGCTTGCGATAGGATGATTTGAGCGTCGCCTCATCGGCACCGCGCTCACATTCCAGCAATTCATAATAGTCGGTCTGGGTGGTCATTCATGGCCCCCGCTTGCCGCGCCGTGCCCCGGAACGACATCCGATGGGCACAGCGCGGCAATGCTGTCAGATGTTACGCCTTGGTGTCGTCCACTTCGGAAAATTCGGCGTCGACCACATCTTCCTTGGGCGCATCGGCGGCGGCCTCGGCGGGCCCGTTTGCGCCCTGGGCGTCGGCCTGCGCCTGCTTTTCGTAAATCGCCTGACCCAGCTTCATCGCGGCCTGTTGCAGTGCGCCGGACTTCGCCTTCATCGCTTCGGCGTCGCCGCTTTCAACGGCGGCCTTCGCTTCGGCCACGGCTGCTTCGATCTCGGCCTTCAGACTGGCGTCGATGGCATCGCCATGTTCCACCAATTGCCGCTCGGTCTGGTGGATCAGGCTTTCAGCGGTATTCTTGGCCTCAGCGGCATCGCGGCGCTTTTTGTCATCCTCGGCAAAGCGTTCGGCGTCGCGCACCATCTGTTCGATATCGGCGTCGGAGAGGCCGCCCGATGCCTGGATGCGGATCTGCTGTTCCTTGCCAGTGCCCTTGTCCTTGGCAGAGACGTTGACGATGCCGTTGGCGTCGATGTCGAACGTGACTTCGATCTGCGGCACGCCGCGCGGCGCGGGCGGGATGCCGACCAGATCGAACTGACCGAGCATCTTGTTGTCTGCGGCCATTTCGCGCTCGCCCTGGAACACGCGGATCGTCACCGCCTGTTGATTGTCGTCGGCGGTCGAATAGGTCTGCGACTTCTTGGTCGGGATCGTCGTGTTGCGGTCGATCATCCGCGTGAACACGCCGCCCAGCGTCTCGATACCGAGCGACAGCGGCGTCACGTCGAGCAGCAACACGTCCTTCACGTCGCCCTGTAGCACGCCCGCCTGAATGGCGGCACCCATTGCGACAACTTCATCAGGATTGACGCCAGTGTGCGGCTCCTTGCCGAAAAAGTCCTTCACGACCTGGCGCACCTTGGGCATGCGCGTCATGCCGCCGACGAGCACGACTTCGTCGATTCCGCTTGCCTTGACGCCCGCATCCGCCAGCGCCTTTTTGCACGGCTCCAGCGTGCGCTGGATCAGGTCGTCGACCATCCGCTCAAGATCGGCACGGCTGATCTGCTTGACGAGATGCTTTGGCCCGTTCTGATCGGCGGTGATGAAGGGCAGGTTGACTTCGGTGGTGGCCGCCGATGACAGCTCGATCTTGGCCTTTTCCGCCGCTTCCTTCAGCCGCTGCAGCGCGAGCTTGTCCTTGGTGAGGTCAATCCCTTCGGCCTTTTTGAAATCTTCGGACAGGAAATTCAGCAGCTTGTTGTCAAAATCCTCGCCGCCCAGGAAAGTGTCGCCATTGGTCGCCTTCACTTCGAACACGCCGTCGCCGATTTCCAGGATCGAAATGTCGAACGTGCCGCCGCCCAGGTCATAAACCGCGATCGTCTTGCCGTCCTGCTTCTCCAGCCCGTAAGCGAGCGCCGCCGCTGTCGGCTCGTTGATGATGCGCAGCACTTCGAGGCCGGCAATCTGCCCGGCGTCCTTGGTCGCCTGACGCTGGGCGTCGTTGAAATAGGCCGGCACCGTGATGACCGCCTGAGTCACTGTCTCACCCAGATAGCTCTCGGCGGTTTCCTTCATCTTCTGGAGCGTGAACGCGCTGATCTGCGCCGGGCTGTAATCGCTGCCGCCCGCCTTCACCCACGCATCGCCATTGGGCCCGCGCACGATGTTATAGGGGACCAGCTCGGTATCCTTCTTGGTGATTGGATCGTCAAAACGACGCCCGATCAGGCGCTTGACCGCGAAAACCGTGTTGTCGGGATTGGTCACTGCCTGCCGCTTGGCGGGTTGACCGATCAGGCGCTCGCCATCCTTGGCGAAAGCGACGATCGACGGCGTGGTGCGCGCGCCCTCCGCATTTTCGATCACCTT
>PNLG01000202.1 GCA_013822915.1 Sphingomonas sp.
CCGCCGACGCGAAATTCCTCCGCAATCGCGACGCGCGCGCCGTGGGCAGAGGCGATCCGCGCCGCGCGCACCCCGCCCGATCCCGCGCCAATCACGAACAGGTCATAATCGAAATTGGCCATTATGCGTCCCCAAGTTCCTGCTCAAATGCCCGGCGCAGCAAATCGGTGGTCGAGGGGTCAAATGCCAGCCCCCCGGCGCCCGCCGCCTTTGCCATTTCCTTGCCCAGCTCGACGCCAAACTGGTCGAACGGATTAATGCCCAGCATCACGGCGTTCGCAAACACCCGCTGTTCGTAAAACGCGATCAGCGCACCCAAAGTGCGCGGCTCCAGCACGTCGATCAGGATCGTCGCGCTCGGCCGATCACCGGGATAGGCGCGCGCGGGGTCGACCGGATTGGCGCGCCCCTGCATCAGCGCTGCCCCTTGCGCAAAGCAATTGAGCAACAACTGACGATGATGATCCTCGTCCAGCGCGTCGCCCGGCTCGACCACTGCGATGAATTCGACGGGGATGAGGTGAGTGCCCTGATGCAGCAATTGGAAGACCGCGTGCTGCGCATCGGTGCCCACCCCGCCCCAGGTAATCGGCGCGGTCGGGCGCGAGACGGGCTGGCCGTCCGCCGTCACGCCCTTGCCGTTCGATTCCATCTCAAGCTGCTGGAGATAGCTGGGAAGCAGGCGCAACCGCTCGTCATAGGAAAAGACCGCGCGGGTCGCGCAGCGTTTTACCTGCGTATAGAATAAATCGGCAAAGGCGGCGACCACCGGCGCATTTTCGTGCCAGGCGGCAAGTTGGAAATGCCGGTCCATCTCGCCTGCACCGTCGAGCATTTCCTCAAACGCTTCCCACCCGAGCGCAAGCGCCGCCGGAAAGCCGATCGACGACCAAAGCGAATAGCGCCCGCCAACCGACTCCGCAAAGGGCAGCACGCGCGTTTGGTCCACCCCCCATTCAACCGCGCGGTCGGGCGCCGCGGTGAGCGCGATCACCCGGCCATGCGGGTCATCCACGCCGCCTTCGCGCAGCCATTGCAGCGCGCTGGTCGCGTTCAACAATGTCTCGGTGGTGGTGAAGGTCTTGGACGCGATCACCACCAGCGTCGCGCCGGGATCAAACCGCGCGAACGCTTCCTCCAGCGCGCACCCGTCGATGTTGGACACAATCGCCACGTCATAACGCGCATCGTCGCGGCCAAGTGCGTCAATCAGCAGGTCCGGCCCCAGCGCCGACCCGCCAATGCCGATATGCAGGATGTGCCGCACCGCCCCCAGCGCGCCCGCGTCAATCGCGTCGATCAGCGCGCGCATCCGGGCGTGGAGTTGCGCCGCGCGCGCGACCGCGTCGTCGCTCCCCTCGCCGCGTTCAGCACAGTGTTCGGCGGCGCGGCCTTCGGTTACGTTGATCGATGCGCCCGTGAACAGCGCCTCGCGCTTGGCGGCCAGTCCTTGCGCCTTGGCCAGCGCCTCGAACGCGGCGACTGCCTCTGCCGTCAGATGCGTTTTCGACCAGTCGAAATGCAGCCCCGCGACATCGACCGAATAGCGCGCCACCCGCCCCGGATCGTCCGCAAACAGCGCGGTCAGCGTGGGAACCTGAAGCGCATCGACTGCCTGCCATTCGGTGCTCATTGCCCAACTCCCTTGTGCTGGTGGATGACAGCCCGCTAGCATCGCCGCTTCGCCGCCGCCACCCCTTCAGGGTTGACGGGCGCGCGGGCCAAAGCGCAAAGCACAGCGCAATGGATGAAACCGCACCCCAAACTCTGACCGGCGCCATGCCCGCGCCAACCCCGCGCAGCGAATGGCGGCAAACGATCAGCTTCCTGGTAAAGCTCGCAATCATCTTCACCGCGCTGCGCAGTTTCGCCTTTGCACCCTTCATGATCCCGTCGGCGTCGATGGTGCCGGGGCTTTATGTGGGCGATTATCTGATTGTGTCGAAATTCAGCTATGGCTGGTCGCGCCACAGCCTGCCGTTCAGCGCGCCGATTCTGTCGAGGCGCGCATTTGCCGCGCTGCCGGCGCGCGGTGATATTGCGGTGTTCAAAGCACCGCCGCTTGCCGAGCAGGATTATGTCAAGCGGGTTATCGGCCTGCCCGGCGACACGATCCAGATGCGCGGCGGGCAGATCATCCTGAACGGCGTCGCCGTGCCGCAACAAGCCGCAGGCGACGGCGTTGCCCCGGTCACCGCTGGCGAGGGATGTCCAACCACCATGCAGGTTAGCCAAGACGGCATCGTCCAGTGCCGCTATCGCCGGTATCGCGAAACCCTGCCCGGCGGCAAAAGCTATATCGTGATGGATCGCGGAGCCACAGCGGCGGATAACACCGCGCTGTTCACCGTTCCCGCCGGGCATTTGTTCATGATGGGCGACAATCGCGACAACAGCGCCGACAGCCGCTTTCCCGCCGTGCCGGGGCAGGGCATTGGCTATGTCCCGGTCGAAAATCTGGTTGGGCGCGCGCAATTCGTGTTTTTCTCAACCGATGGCAGCGCATCATGGCTGTTGCCATGGACATGGGTTTCGGCGGCGCGCTGGGAGCGGATTGGCGGCGCGTTGTGAGCGATGACCTGGCCGACTGGCTCACCTACGCGCTGGGCACCGCACCCACCGATCACGCGCTTTACCAGCGCGCGCTGACGCATGGCAGTCAGGGCGCGGCCAATTACGAACGGCTGGAGTTTTTGGGCGACCGGGTGCTCGGTCTCACCATCGCCGAATGGCTGTATGAGCGTTTCCCGAACGAGGCGGAGGGTGCGCTGTCGAAACGGCTGAACGCACTGGTCAGCGGCACCGTCTGCGCCGATATCGCGCGCGACCTCGCGCTCGCCACGCATCTCCGGCTGGGCAAGCAGGCGCGCGACGACGGCGCATTCGATAGCGACAATGTGCTGGGCGACGCGGTGGAGGCGTTGATCGGCGCGCTCTACCTCGACCATGGGCTGGCGGCGGCGCGAGGCGCGGTGCGCAAGCTGTGGGCCAGCCGGATCGAGCGCGATGTGCGTGCGCCCCAGCATCCCAAATCGGCGCTGCAGGAATGGGCCGCCGCGCATCAGCGCCGCCCGCCCGAATATGCGATTGTCGAACGTTCCGGCCCCCACCACGCGCCGCGCTTTACGGTGAAGGTGACGATCGGCAAGCTGGCCGAGGCCGTCGCCGAAGGCACATCGAAACAGGAAGCCGAAACCGCAGCGGCCGCGGCCTTACTTACCCAGCTGGAGTCTGGCCGATGACGCAAAAATGCGGTCTGGTCGCGGTGGTCGGCGCACCCAATGCGGGCAAATCAACGCTGGTCAATGCGCTGGTCGGTCAAAAGGTCGCAATCGTCAGCCCCAAGGCGCAGACGACGCGCGTACGGCTGATGGGCGTCGCGCTGGAGGGTGACACGCAGATCCTGCTCGTCGACACGCCCGGCATTTTCGAACCCAAGCGCCGCCTCGACCGCGCAATGGTGGCGGCTGCCTGGGGCGGGGCGGAAGGGGCGGACCTGATCGCGATGGTGGTTGATGCCAAGGGCGGGCTGGGGCCAAAGGTCTTGCCGATTGCCGAGGGATTGGCGGCGCGGCGCGAAAAGAAATTCCTGATCCTGAACAAGGTCGATCTGGCGGACAAGGCGCGCCTTCTCGTCCATGCCGAGCGGCTGAACGCGGCCGCCGGGTTTGCCGAGACGTTTTTCGTAAGCGCCGCAACCGGCGATGGTTTGCCCGAGCTGAAGGCCGCGCTCGCCGCCGAAATGCCCGCCGGCCCCTGGCATTTCCCCGAGGATCAGGTGTCGGACGCGACCGAGCGGATGCTGGCAGCAGAGGTCACGCGCGAGCAGCTTTACCTGCAACTCCACGCCGAGCTTCCCTATGACAGCGCGGTCGAGACCGAACGCTATCAAGAACGCGAGGACGGATCGGTTGAAATCCATCAGCAAATCCTCGTCGCCCGCACCACTCAACGCGCGATTGTGCTGGGCAAGGGCGGCGCGCGCATCCGCGAAATCGGTGCCCGCGCCCGCGCCGAGTTATCGGTCCTGATGGAGCGAAAAGTGCACTTGTATCTGCATGTCAAAGTGAAGGAAAACTGGGACGAGGATCGCGGCGTTTATCGCGACATGGGATTGGATTGGGTCGAATGAAGCAGGTCACAGCGGCAATCGTGCAGGCAGCCCCGATTCCGATCGCGATATCGGACGGGATCACCGCCCTGGTCGATCATGTCGCCCGCGCGGTGGACGAGGGTGCGGGGGTGATCGCGTTTGGCGAGACGTTCCTGGGCGGCTATCCGCTATGGCTTGACGAAGCGGCGGACGCGGCTTTGTGGGACCATCCCGGCGCAAAGGCACTCCACGCGCTGATGCTCGACGGTGCCGTGCGCGATGATGACCCGCGGTTCGAGCCGTTACAGGCGCTGGTCGACAAAGCGGGGGTGTGCGTGTCGGTGGGCGCGCACGCGCGGGTGCGGTCGAGCATTACCAACACCCAATATGTGTTTCGCCCCGACCAGCCGCCGCTCCCGCACCGCAAACTGGTGCCGACGCATGGCGAGCGGTTGATCTGGGCGCGCGGCGACGGGTCGACGCTTGGCGTTCACGAAGCGGGCTGGGGGCGGCTCGGCAGCCTGATTTGCTGGGAACATTGGATGCCGCTCGCCCGCGCCGCCATGCACCATGCGGGTGAGCATATCCATGTCGCTGCCTGGCCGACTGCGCGCGACATGTATGCGGTGGCGGCCCAACATTATGCGTTTGAGGGGCGGTGCTTCGTGCTGTCGGCGGCCACGATCCAGCACCGTGACGATGTGCTCAACGGGCTGGCGCGCGCGGGCGGCAATGCGGAGGCCGAAGCGCTGATCCGGCAAATGCCCGAAGGCCAGCTCCAAAGCGGCGGCAGCGCCATTTACGCGCCCGATGGCAGCGTGCTGGCAAGCGCCGGGTCGCAAGCCGAAATCATCACCGCGACGCTCGACATGGCGATGATCGGCCGC
>PNLG01000055.1 GCA_013822915.1 Sphingomonas sp.
GCGCAGTGGCGCTGGTTGCGACGGCGGCGGCCATGGTCGTCGGCGCGCTGGGCCTCAATCAGGACGCGCTCTACCCGCTCAGCCTGGCCGGCGGGCTCGGCGTGTTTGCGCTGGCGATGTGGTGGGACATGTCCGACCGCGAGCGCCGCACCCGCCGGTCAGACGTCGCGTTCTGGCTGCATCTGGCGGCAGCGCCCCTGATCGCGCATCCGATTTTCCACATGCTCGGCGTGCTCGACAATCAGGTCGATGCGGGCCGCGCGCTGGTGGTGATTGCGCTCTATTTGGGGTTCGCCTTTGTGGCGCTGGCGATTGACCGGCGCGCGCTGCTCGTCTCCAGCCTCGCCTATGTCCTCTATGCGATGTATGCGCTGATCCAGCAGACCGGCGCGGTTGAGCTGAGCGCGGCGCTGACCGCGTTCGTCATTGGCTCGGCGCTGCTGACGCTGTCGGTGTTCTGGCACCAGATGCGCGGACTTGTGGTCGGCGTGCTCGGCGGGCTGAAGGATCGCCTGCCCCCGGTGCACACCCCGATTGGCCCCCAAGGAATCCCGGCCTGATTTGCCCCGTGGCCGCCGGATGACAAACCAACCCCCGGTGGCGGTGCCGCCGGGGGGATTTTTTGCGGGGGTGTAGCACCGGGTGCTGGCCCCTAGTCCGCCACCAGCTTCACCAATCGCCGCTCGACGGGCGCCAGCACCGGTGCCAGGTCGTGTCCGCGCTTCAGCACCGCGCCGCTTTCGCTGAACAGCGCCCACATCCCCTGCCGCCCGCGCAGCGCCGGGCGCTTTTCGATCCGAAACTCCGGGCGTTCGGTCGCGCGGCGGAACGCGGCGAAGATGGCGGCGTCACGGCCCAGATCAATCGCATAGTCGCGCCAATGTCCCGCCGCCACCATCCGCCCGTAAAGGTCGAGGATGCGGGTCAGCTCCGTCCGATCAAACCCCACTTGGGCCGGGACGCGCCCGGCGGCGCTTGGCGGAAAGGGCGTTACCGTCCCCATCAGGCGCGGTCGCGCAGTTCCTCTGGCCCATCGCCGTCGCGCTCGGCGCGAAACGCGGCAATTTCGCGACGCAACTGGTCAAGTTCGCAGCGCAACAGCTCCAGTTTTTGCGTTTCGGGATCGAACAGGTCCGAACAGGGCGTGCCGTAAGGGACAAAGCCCTTGTCGCTGCGCCCGCCCTCGATCACCGTCGGGCGCGCGGGGATGCCGACCATCACCGCACCGGGCACGACATCCTTGGTCACCACCGCATTCGCCCCCACGCGCGCGCCGACGCCAACGGTGATCGGCCCCAGCACCTGCGCGCCCGATCCGATGATAACATTATCGGCAAGGGTCGGGTGACGCTTGCCCGCCACGCCATTATCCGGGCTGGTCCCGCCCAGCGTAACGCATTGATAAATCGTGACATTGTCTCCAATCTGCGCCGTTTCGCCAATCACGGTAAAACCGTGCTCGATGAAGAAATTACGCCCAATCGTCGCACCAGGGTGAATGTCAATCGAGGTCAGCACCCGCGAGAGGTGATTGACGAAGCGGGCCAGGAAAAACATCTCCGCCCGGTAAAGGCTGTGCGCGACCCGGTGCAGCGCGAGCGCGAGCACGCCGGGATAGAGCAGAATTTCCCAGCGCGACCGCGGCGCAGGATCGCGCGCCTTGATCGAATCGAGATAGGCGATGAGGTTTTGCAGCATCAGTCGCGGTCCGTCGTAGCGATTTTCGACCCCGTATTTAGTCACTGTATCGTGCAAATGCCATGATTGACCGCGTCTGCGCTTTACACCGAAAAATCCTATCTATGTTGTCGGACATGGCCAGCGCGCTTAGGATCGCCGTCTTCGTTCGGAAAATCACGGGAGGATCAAGCATTTGTCGTGGGACTTGGCCAGCTTGCTCCCCTTTGTCGCGGTCGGGTTCCTCGCGCAATTGGTCGATGGCGCGCTGGGCATGGCGTTTGGCGTGGTCAATTCGACGCTGCTGGTCAGCATCATGGGCATATCGCCGGTCGTCGCATCGGCCAGTGTCCATGCCGTTGAAACCTTTACGACCGCCGCCTCCGGGGTCAGCCATATCGCCCACCGCAATGTTGATTGGCGGCTGTTCCGACGGCTGGTGATCCCCGGCGTCATCGGCGGGGCGCTTGGCGCTTATGTGCTGGTCGGGATCGATATTAGCGTCACCCGCCCCGTGGTGATGGCGTATCTGGCCACGATTGGGCTTTATTTGCTTTACCGGGCATGGCGCGGTGTGCCCGCCCCGCGCGAACCGCGCATTGTCAGCCCGCTGGGCTTTGCGGGCGGGTTTCTGGACGCGATTGGCGGCGGCGGCTGGGGGCCGGTCGTCACCTCCAACCTGCTGGTGCAGGGGGCCAGCCCGCGCAGCACCATCGGGACGGTCAGCATTTCGGAATTCTTTCTGACCGCGACCATTTCGGCGACCTTCATTGCGACGATCGGCTTTGCCGCGTTCACGGTCGCGACGGTCGGAATCCTGATTGGCGGGCTGGCAGCAGCGCCACTGGGCGGTTGGATCGCCAAGCGCGTGCCCGCCCGGCCGCTGATGGCGATGGTGGGCGTGACGCTTACCTTGACCAGCGCCTATGCGATCCTAAGGGCAATCGGCCAGACATCGCATTAAGTTGACACGTCGATCTTTATCGCCGAAATAATCGACATGAGCGATCAACGATGACGGTTTACCTGCCAACGCTGAAACAGCTCCAATATCTGGTCGCGTTGAGCGATCATGGCCATTTCGGCCGCGCCGCCGATAGCTGTTTCGTGACGCAATCGACACTGTCGGCGGGTCTGCGCGAGCTGGAGGCGTTGATCGGCGTGATACTGGTGGAGCGCACCCGCCGGGTCGTGCGCTTTACCCCGACGGGGGATCGGATCGCGGCGAAAGCGCGCCGGGTGCTGCGCGAGGCGGAGGAGCTGGGCGAGCTCGCCCGCGCGGCCGGGCGCCCGCTGTCGGGGGATATGCGCATGAGCGTGATCCCGACGATTGCCCCGTTCATGCTGCCGCGCATCCTGCCGCGGCTGCGACGCGATTACCCGGACCTCAAACTCTATCTGCGCGAGGAGACCAGCGGCGCGGCATGCGAGGGGTTGCAAAACGGCCGCACCGATTGCGTGCTGCTGGCGCTACCCTTTGCGTGCGGCGATGTCGCGGTGCGGCGATTGTTCGACGACCGACTGTTCGTGGCGTTTCCCGAACATGAATATGCGCCCTGCCCCACCAGCCTTGCCGCAGGTGATATCGACGAGACACGGCTGCTGTTGCTGGAGGACGGGCATTGTCTGAAGGATCATGCACTGTCCGCGTGCAACCGTCCCGAGTTGCGGGCGGAGGCGACGATGCTGGGCACGTCGCTCCACACGATTGTGCAGATGGTCGATAATGGCCTGGGCGTCACCATCCTGCCGGGCATGGCGATCAGCGCCGGGCTTTTGGAGAATACGCAGGTCACCGCGCTCCCGCTGGAGGCGAGCCACCCGATGCGCGAAATCGCGCTGGTGTGGCGCAAGGCGTCGCCGCGCGACCGCGATTTTCACTTGCTGGCCGATATGCTCGCCGGAGCCGCGCCGCGTTAACGCCAACGCGCCGCCGCATCCTCATCGCTCGCGCGCGCATCGACCCAGTGCGCGCGGCCATCGACCTTCACTTCGCGCTTCCAAAAGGGCGCGTCGGTTTTCAGCCGGTCGATCAGGAACGCACACGCATCCAGCGCCGCGGCACGGTGGACAGCGGCGGTGCCGACAAACACCACCCGCTCCCCCGGCGCCATCGGGCCAACCCGGTGGACAATGCTGGCCGCCAGCAATCCCCAGCGCACGCACGCCACCTGCGCCAGCGCCTCAAGCGTTGCCTCGGTCGCACCGGGATAATGCTCAAGCTCGAGCGTCGCGATACCATCATCGGCGCGCACCAGCCCGGTAAAGCTTGCTACCCCACCTGCGCCCGGCACTTCGACACGGGCCAGCTCGGCGGCAAGATCGATCGGCGCGGGCGAAACGACAATGCGGATCATCCGCCGGTCACCGGCGGGAAAATCGCGATTTCATGCGCGTTCCCAATCGGCGTATCGAGCGCGACAAACCGCTGATCGATCGCCGCGCGCAACCGGGCAATGTCGGCAAGCGCCCGACCATGCCCCTCGCTCGATCCGCGCAGCCAGTCGATCAGGTCGGCGATCGTCACGATGTGCGCGGGCGGCTGCACTCGCTCGGTCCCCATGCCGATCGCTTCGCGCACCCAGGCGAAATACAAGACGTTGATCGCCACGCTCACTCCTCCATATGCCGCAAGCCGACGCGCAGATAGTCATAGCCGGTTACCAACGTCAGCGCCGCCGCTACCCACAGACCAACCAGCCCGCCCGTCGCGAGCCAGAGCTCACCGGGCATCGCGCCGCCCAGAATGAGCGCGCCCAACGCCACGAGTTGCAGCATCGTCTTCCACTTCGCCAGTTGCGACACCGGCACCGACACCTGCAACCCGGCGAGAAATTCGCGCAGGCCCGACACCGCAATCTCGCGCGTCAAAATGATGAGCGCGGCAATGATGTGCACACCTGCAATCCGCTCTGCCGCGACCAGAATAAGCAGCACCGCAGCTACCATGATCTTGTCGGCAATGGGGTCAAGGAAAATGCCGAGTTTCGATACCGTCCCTTGCGCGCGCGCCAGATAGCCATCGAGATAATCGGTTGCGCCAACGATGCAGTAAAGCACAAACCCCACCGCATATCCCGGCGCCCAGCCCGGCGACCACAGCAATGCCGCCAGCAATGGCACCGAGGCAATACGCGACAAGGTCAGCAGATTGGGCAAAGTGAGCACCAAAGTGCTGTAGCGGCGGACGCCCCGACATGAAAGCGATTGCCGCATTTGCGACACCTCGGCTATGCCCGATTCACGGAATCGCCATAAAGGTATCACATTTTCCT
>PNLG01000023.1 GCA_013822915.1 Sphingomonas sp.
ATTTCGATCACCGTCGAGCTTGAGTGTCCGGCGCATTATGCCCCCGACACGCCGCTTGCCGGTTCCAAAAACTATCTCGACCTGAAACATGCGGCGATCACCGCGCTCCCCGAAGGCGTGCATTTCAAGCTCGTCGAGGCGGTCGCCGACCATATCGCCGACACGTTGATCGCGCAGGACGCGCGCGTGCGCTGGGTGCGGGTAAAGATCGTCAAGCTCGTGATCTCCGAAAATGGCGAGTCGATCGGCATCACGCTGCTGCGGCACCGGCGATAGCGATGGGCGCGCGCGTGATTACCCTGGACGCAGGCGCCACCGTGGGGGCGTTGGTGGATGCGGTGCGTGATCGCGGGGCGGCGGCGGTGATCGTCGTTGAGGTCGCGCCCGATATTGCCGCACTCGACCGCCACCTGATCCTCGCCGCGATTGCCCCGCTCGCGATTGAGTGCGCGCCGGGGACTCGGCTGTGCGCGATTGCTGTGGGCGAAGGGGCCGACCCCGCCGATGTGGCGGCGCTGCGGGCCTATCTGGCGAGCGCGGACTGCACGACGGGGCAAGTGGTGGCAGTGACGAGGGTAGCGGATGCGGGGGCATAGCCCCACCGCGCGCGCACGGAGTCCGGGCGCAAAATGAGGACACCCGCCGGAGAGCGGCAGGGGGAAATCGACCGGCGCGGCTTTGCCACGCGTTCGGGGCTCGGCGACTTGGGCAGTGATGCTTTCAGTCTTTTGGCGCCGAGACTGATGTTGGCCCGATGAAGTGCACGCCGTCGCCGGGAAGTTCTCCCGGCCTATTGTGGCTGCTTTCGAGTTTAGCCGCGCGGCGGTTGCCCGCGTACGCGACGCCCTACGTGCGTTTACCTTACCGGTGCCGGGGTGATGCGGATCCGTCTTACCCGAACGACTTTTCCGCGCCGGTCGAAGATCACCGCTTGACCCTCGGGAGGCGGCGCGGAGACCCCATCAAAACCCCCGCGCTGGCCTTTTCGAGGGGGTGGTGATGGGGAGGGCTTTTAGCCTATTTGGTTTGTTTTGTCAAGGGTATAGATGTGAGTGAATCGAAGGAGACCTGTTTGCACTCCGCAAAGTCGAAACTGTTAGCGCGGAGCGTTAGCCATATAGCATTGATGGCGCAGGCGATCAGCTTCAGCGCGCGAGCGTTCTAAAGACACTTTTGTATGGCCCAAGTGCTTAGATCGATTATACCACTGATATGGCAAGTGATGCACATCCAACCATTAATGACTTCCTGAGTCGGCTCTATACAATTCGAGACGATCTCGCCGTTCGCGCGAGCAAAAAGGCCAAAGCGATAGCCGCCCAAAACTCCGCAAGGGGCCTACTGCGGTCCGGCGCGACTTTGAAGGCGCTTGCGGAGGTGATCGAGAACGAATTCGAAGCAGGTCTGGCAGATGTGCTGGCTTCGTTGCGCTACATGAAATCGGTCCCCGGACTCGACTATCAGGCGTGTCGGGAACAGGCCTTCTTGCGCGCTCGCGATCTGGTCCCCGTCCTTCGAGGCGCTTGCGAGCTCGACAAATTCATCGAAATGGTCGGTAGCGGCAAGGCCGGTGAGGTCATCAACAATCGTGTGGAAGCTCTATTCCCGAAAATCGAATACCGCTTTCGGCAGTTTGACGTGGGATTAGATGGATTGAGCGCTACCGAGACAAGCGTTCCGTCGCCTGTGGCGTCGACGGTGGCTCCCGATAGAAAGCCGCGAGGTGAGCGCAGATTTCAGGTGGCGCTTTCTTTCGCAGGTGAACAGCGCGAATACGTTAGGGAAGTTGCGAAATTCCTATCGGCAAAGCACATCGCTGTCTTTTATGATGAGTTCGAAACGAATACACTGTGGGGTAAGGATGGCGCCGAACATTTCCACCATGTCTATTCACAAGATACTCAGTATGTGGTAATGTTTATTTCTGAAGAATATGTCGCTAAAGCTTGGACTAGGCACGAACGAAGAGCGGCGATAAGCCGACAGATGAAGGACGCCGGAGAATACATCCTTCCGGTTCGTTTCGATAATTCCGACGTACCTGGGCTTTCTGATGCGCTGCAGTACCTACACGCGGACAGCTACACGCCTGCGGCGCTGGCAAGCGAGATCGCAAAAAAGGTGGGAATCAGGCCAACCTCCGGCAAGGCTTCGGATACACCCGCGCCGGCCTCAGGCGCCATGTCCGGCGAAGTTACGTTCGATTACGGCGCATTCAATGGACGATACGTTATCGGCACTGGCGCAATGGAATTCGAGACCCGCTGGTCAAAGGCGAGCGACACCAGCATCTACCTTGTCAACGATCCCCCCTCTATCCACGGGATCGCACTTGCACGTGGCGCTGCTGGCTTCGAACAAATCACCGACGCGTCGGCTTTCGATTTCACTTCCAGAGTGCGAACAGTTCGAATTGGCGAGATAGCAATATTATGCAATGTAAATGGTTTTTATGCCGGAGTGCAAGTTCTTGAGATCCAGGACGATAGTCGTGGTGCATCAAGCGATGCACTCACCATCCGATACGTTATATTGCCCGGTGGACAAAAAGACTTTACTACGCAAGTCATCGACGCCTCATTGGATTGAGACAGAAGGCTGCAAATTATTTGAATATATGGCTGACTTGATAGCCGTCGCGCGGCAGCAGCGACACACGTGCTTTCACAGATTACAGTCGTGATTAATGGCCTACCCCCCAACACCCCCCAAATGTATCCCGCACTCCACCTTCGCGAATCCCCGCCATCGCCCCGCGCGCGCGTCTTCACCCTCGGCGACAGCGCTGGTGCACGGCGCGCAGCCGATTGACGGGTAGCCTTCGGCCTCCAGCGGGTGGCGGGGGAGGGTGTGGGCTTCGAAATAGGCGTCGAGGTCGGCCTTCACCCAGTCGCGCAACGGGTTGATCTTCAGCCGCCCTGCTGCGTCGCTCAGGTCGATCTCGACCAGCGGGAGCGCGGCGCGGGTGCTCGCCTGAAAGCCTTTGCGGCCGGAGATCGTCGCGTCGAACCCGGCCAGCGCGCGGGCGAGCGGGCGGACTTTGCGCAACTCGCAGCAACCATCGGGGTCGTAGGACCAGCGCTCGCCGCCCGCATCGCGCGCCGCGAGATCGGCGGGGTCGGGGGTGAGGCTGCGCAGGTCGGTGAGCCCCAGCGTTGCTGCCAGCGCATCGCGATACGCCAGCGTTTCGGGAAAATGCTTGCCCGTGTCGAGGAAGATCACCGGCACGCTTGCGTCGATGCTCGCGACCATGTGCAGCAGCACCGCAGCCTCCGCCCCGAACGACGAGACGAGCGCGACCCGGCCGACAAGGCGGTCGCCGATCAGCGCCGCAAGCATCTGCGCGGCGGGCTGGCCCGCGAACCGCGCGTCGAGATCGGCCGCTTGCGCCGCTGTGAAGCGCGGCGCTACGTCGATCACGTCGCGCATATGGTCAGCCATGGCGCAGCTTCCACACCGGCACCGCGCCATCGGCGGCGGGCTGATAAACCTGCGCAAAGCGGGCGAGCGCGGCGTCGAGTGTCGCTTGGTCGATCGGCGCTTCGGGGGCGAAACTGTCAAAGCCGCAGCGGCGCATGAACGGCACCTGATCGACCAGCACATCGCCCGCCGCGCGCAGCTCGCCCGCATAACCCGCCTCGCGCAGCACCCGCGCCGACGAATAGCCGCGCCCGTCGCGAAAGCTCGGGAAGCTGATTTCGACCAGCGCGAGCCGGTCAAGCATGGGGATCAGCGCGCGGGCATCGTCGCCCGCCTCGATCCGCACCGCGGTCGCGTTGGTCTGTTCGGCGAGGAAGGCGTCGAGCGTGACGGCGGGTTCGTCATGCGCGTCGTCGCTGCGGAAGCGAAGTAATGTCTCAACCATAGATCGCTTCCTTGAACGGTTCAAAGCCGACGCGGCGATACGTGTCGATAAAGCGCTCGCCATCCTCGCGGACTTGCAGATACAGGTCGGTCGCGCGTTCGACCGCGTCGACAATGCCATCCTCGTCAAACCCGGGGCCGGTGATGCGGCCAAGCGATACATCCTCCGCGCCTGATCCGCCGAGCAGGAGCTGGTAATTCTCCGTCCCCTTACGGTCGACGCCCAGAATGCCGATGTGACCGGCGTGATGGTGGCCGCACGCATTGATGCAGCCGCTGATCTTGAGCTTCAACTCGCCAATGTCGCGCTGGCGCGCCGGGTCGGCGAACCGGGTGGCGATTTTCTGGGCGACCGGGATCGAGCGGGCATTGGCGAGGCTGCAATAATCAAGGCCGGGGCAGGCGATGATGTCGGTGACGAGGTCGAGATTGGCGCTCGCCAGTCCGGCGGCGACCAGCGCGTCATACACCGTGCGCAGATCGGCGCGGCGGACATGGGGCAGCACGATATTCTGCGCATGCGTCACCCGGCATTCGTCGAACGAATAGCGCTCGGTCAGATCGGCCATCACCTCCATCTGCGCGGAGGACGCATCGCCGGGAATGCCGCCAATGGGTTTCAGGCTGATGTTGACGATTGCATAGCCGCCTTGCTGGTGCGGCTTCACATTCTGGTCGAGCCAGGCCGCAAATGCGGGATCGGTCCGGTCGGGTTCGGTGGCGGGGCCGGGGTCGAAGGCCGGGGGCGCGAAATGCGCGCTGATCCGCTCCAGCTCGGCAAGCGGCGGGTCGATGCCGAGTTGCTTGACGTGGACGAATTCCTCCTCGACCTGACGGCGATATTCGTCAGCGCCGATTTCGTGGACGAGGATCTTGATCCGTGCCTTGTAGATATTATCGCGGCGGCCATAGCGGTTATAGACCCGCAGGCACGCCTCGACATAGCTGAGCAGGTCGTCGGCGGCGACGAACTCCCTGATTTCGGGCGCGATCATCGGGGTGCGGCCCATGCCGCCGCCCACGAAGACGCGCGCGCCAAGCACGCCGTCACGACGGACAAGCTGAAG
>PNLG01000243.1 GCA_013822915.1 Sphingomonas sp.
GAAAAGGTTACGAGGCGCGCGGCGTGCCTTTGTTCGGGACGATCATGTGCGTTTCAATGATAGCCTTGCCACTGTTTTAGCAATCGACGTGTCAACGCCATCGGGCGCGCAAGCGGCGTGGCGGCAGCTTGTTGACCTGGCTGGTCGAGGACGAATCGACTTGTCGGGCGCGGTTATTGATAAGCTCGGCGCACTCCGCGTGCATGTGCCAGAGGCAGTTCGTGCCGCGTCCGCGCGCGCGCTGGCGCTCACTCGGCCGCCGGCCGCGCTGGTCCGGTTTTTCGCCGATGATAGCGCGGCGGTTGCGGCCCCCTTGCTACGCGCGGCTCAGCTCGACGACCCGGAATGGATCGACATGCTGACCGGGATCGGCACACAGGGGCGCGCGCGGTTGCGGCATCGCCGCGACCTGTCGCCAGCGGTTACCCGTGCGCTGGCCGATTTTGGCGCGATCGACTTTCGGCTCGCCCATGCGCAGCGCCCCGGCGACCCAACAACCGCCACCGCGCAGCCGGAGGCCGAATGGACGATAACGCGACCGGCATCGCTGCCCTTGCCCGCCGCCGTCGAGGCAGACGATACGGCCTGGCGTGCCGAGCCACCCCCTGAACCGGATTTTGCCGCCTTTGCTACTGTCGCCCAGGCTTTGCCCGCCGTTGTTGAGGCGATGCGCCGGGTCGAGCCGGGCGAGGCAGCGGCCACCGCCGCGACGCCGAACACGCAGACCAACGCTGCGGGGCCGTTTGAGATTGCCGATCTCGTTCAGCGCATCGACGCCTTTCGGCGGCAACGGGATTCAGCTGCTCCCACTGCGGCGGCGGTCGCTGACCGCCCCCTCAGCGTGCGGGCGTCGCGGCCGGTCACGCAATTTCACTTCGAGACCGATGCCATGGGCGTCATTCAATGGGCATCGGGTGTGGAGCGCGCGCCGATTATCGGGGCGTCGCTGGGCCTTGGGCAACATCGTGACGTAGCGTTTGACGGTGGCGTCATTGGCGCGTTTCACCGTCGCGCGACGATTGCCGATGCTCGGCTCGACATTGCGGGCACATCGCGCCTGGCGGGCACCTGGCGGCTGTCCGCACAGCCAGTGTTCGAGCCGGCGCGGGGGAGCTTCATCGGCTATCGCGGCACCGCGCGGCGGCCCCGGATTGACGAACAGCCGCATGTCAGCCCGGCTGCCGCCGAATCGCTGCGCCAATTGGTGCACGAGCTGCGCACGCCAACCACAGCGATTGCCGGATTTGCCGAAATGATCGACGGGGCGATGCTGGGCCCGGTCGATGACGTCTATCGTGGCTACGCCGCCAGCATCGTTGCGCAAGCGCGCGCACTGCTCGGAGCGATTGACGACCTTGATCTGGCCGCGCGGATCGAGATGCGTGCGCTGGATCTGTTGCCCGATGAAGTGGCGCTTGCCCCGTTGCTGGTGCGAATTGTTCGCGAACTTGAGCCGCTGGCCAGTTTGCGCGAGGCAGAGGCGACGCTCGACATCGGCGTCGATGTCGTGGTGCGGGGTGATGACCGCGCGATTGAGCGACTGTTGGTGCGGTTGATCGCCGCCTTGCTGTCGGCGGCCCAACCGGGCGAGGCAATCGCGATCCTCGCAACGCGCGAAGAAGATGATGCGGTGGTGCGGCTGACCCGACCGGCATCGTTGGCGCGCTTGCCCGCCACGGCAGCACTTCAGGCAAATGAGACGGATGACGAGGTTGCGGCAGGCGCCTCACTCTTGGGGGGCGATTTTGCGCTGCGGCTGGCCATGAACCTGGCGCGTGAATCGGGTGGATCGCTCGTGCTCGGCGACGCGCGCTTGACTTTGCGGCTGCCAGCCGCCTTTGCTGGGGATATGGGTCAGGCGTTGAACAACTGAACGGGATGCAGGGGGCATCGCCGCTTGCGCTCCAACCGGGCACGCCGATCGTCTGGCCGGATGCGTTCGGGACGCGCTTTACGATCTTTGTCGATACCGAAGAGGAGTTTGACTGGCGCGCGCCATTCTCCCGCGATCGCCACGGCACCTCGGCGATGGCGGCTTTGCCCGCCGCACATGCGCGCTTTGCCGAACGAGCTATTCCGATTGTTTATCTGGTCGATTATCCGGTTGCGAGCGACCCCGGCGCCTGCGACGTGCTCCGCGCGGTGCTTGCCGATGGGCGGTCGGAAATCGGCACGCAGCTCCACCCCTGGGTTAACCCGCCGTTTGACGAGGCGCTGGCACCGCGCAACAGCTATGCCGGCAACCTGCCCGAAGCGCTCGAAGCCGCGAAGATCGACGCGCTGACCGATGTGATTGTGCGCAGCTTTGGTCAGCGCCCCCGTGTGTATCGCGCGGGTCGTTATGGCATTGGCCCGACGACGTGGCGCTTGCTGGCCGAGCGCGGCTACCGCATCGATAGCTCGATCCGCGCGCGTTACGATTATCGGTTGGATGGCGGCCCCGATTTCGCAGCGATTGGCAATGCGGCATTCCGGTGCGGCCCGGGCGGCGCGGTGATCGCGCTCCCGCTGACCACGGTTTATACGGGCGTCTTGAGGCGGCGGGGGGAACCACTGTTTCGCGCGTTCGGCCGGGTGCCGCGCGGGCGGGGGGTGGCCGCGCAGCTCGGCCTGATGTCGCGCGTTTCGCTGACGCCAGAGGGGATGCCGATTGCCGATGCGCTGGAGGCGGTGCGGGTCGCGATTGGCGAGGGGGAGCGGCTCCTGAATTTCGCGTTCCATTCACCATCGCTCGCGCCCGGCAATACGCCCTATGTCCGCGATGCGCGTGATCTGGCGGCGTTTTATATGTGGTGGGATCAGGTGCTGGATTTGCTCGACACGCGCGGCGCGCGGCCAGCGATGGTCGATGAGTTGCTTGATGCCGCCTGATCTTGCGCGATGCGCGCCGCTTGCTTAGTCGGAGCCGAGGGGCCTGTAGCTCAATGGTAGAGCCAGCCGCTCATAACGGCCAGGTTGCGGGTTCGAATCCTGCCGGGCCCACCAATTGTGCCGTTGCGGCATGGGCCGATGGCGCCCGATGCGCGCTTGGCGGTTGCGCAGCGCCCGCTTCGCGCCTAAGGGGCTCGCTCGCGTCGGGGAGTGGCGCAGTCTGGTAGCGCGCCTGCTTTGGGAGCAGGATGTCGCAGGTTCGAATCCTGTCTCCCCGACCATTTCCGGTTCGGCATGGCAATTTACGGCGCGTCGGTGCTGTTATCGGCGGTCGGGTCGGTGCTATTGGTGGGGAGCGGCACCGCATTCTCCATCATGGTCATCGCCGCCTCGTTCGATTTTGCCTCGGCGGTCTGCTCCATCTGGTCCGCTTTCATTTCCATGACCTCGGCGCCGTTCTGCGCGCGCGATTCCCCCGGTGTCGGAGAGCATCCCGCGAGCAGCAGCACACCGCACGCTCCCGCCGCTACACTCGCTCGCGCCATCGCTATGCCCGCCAATCGGTTATTGTGCGCCGACATTGCCGATATCCTTGGCGCCGATATCTTCCGGCGCGTTGGCGACAATCGCGAGCATCGCCGTCCACGCCGCGACATTCTGGCGCAATTGCACCGGGTCGATTCGGTCGAGCGTATCCTCGGGCGTGTGGTGATAATCGAAATAGCGGGTGCCGTCCTGATTGAGGTCGATCACCGGGACACCTGCCCGCACCAGCGGCGCGATATCGGCGCCGCCGCCTGCAGCCTCGCGCGATCGCACGACACCCAGTGGGGCAAGGGCTGCTGCCACGCGGTCGCTGACCGGCGCGGCGCTGGGGGGCAGGCGGAATGCCACGCGCCACACCCGGTCGGCGCCAAAATCCGATTCGGCGACCAGCGCGTGACGCTCGCCCTTGTGAGCGGCGAAATAGGCTTGCGAACCAGCGCCACCCGTCTCCTCGTCCCCGAACCACACCACGCGGATCGTGCGGCGCGGCGCCGGGCCATCGAGCAGGCGCTTGGCCGCCGCCGCCGTAATCGCCACGCCCGCGCCATCATCAATCGCGCCGGTGCCCAAGTCCCAGCTATCGAGATGCCCGCCGATCAACACAATCCCCGCACCCGGATCGGTGCCCGGCACTTCGGCAATGACATTGCCCGTCTCGGTCATGCCCAGATCGCGCGGGGTTAACGTCAGGTGCAGCCGCACCGGCTTGCCGCGCGCGACCATGCGGGCGAGGTTGTCAGCATCCGATGTCGATAGCGCGCCCGCCGGAATGGGGGTGACGCCGGGTTCGAAATTGGTCTGGCCCGTGTGCGGGCCCCGGCCATGGTCGCTCCCGATCGAGCGGATGACGATGGCGAGCGCACCCTTTTTAGCCGCGATATTCGGCCCCACGAACCGCGCAGGACCAAATGCGCCATAGCTTGACCCGTCTTGCGTTTGAACCATCGCGTTGGAGACAAAGGCGATCTTTCCCGCCAGGCTGCCATCGGGTGCGCGTTGCAGATCGGCAAAGCTCGCGAAATAGACGATATCGGCGGTGATCCCGCCGGCGGGCGTCGCGCCCGATCCGCCCAGCGCCGTCACGCGCAGCGGCTGGGGAAAGGGGCTGATGACCGATGCCGTCTCGACCCCGCGCGCCCAGGTGCGCTTCATTGTCGTCTCGATCCGCACATTCTTGAAGCCGAGCGCGGTCAGTTTGGCGAGCGCCCAGGCGCGCGCGCGCGCCTCCGCCTCCGACCCGCCGGGGCGCGGGCCGACTTCGGTGGTCAACCCCTCGACAATGTCATAGGCAGTGGTGTCGGCCAGTGCTGCATCGCGCAACGCTGCGACACGCGCCTCAACCGCCGGTGCGGGAGGCGGAGCAACCCGCTGCGCCGGGGCGGGGGACACCAGTGCAGCGGCAAGCGACGCGCAGAGCAGAGCGGGGGCGGAACGACGCATCGGCAAATCTCCTGTCGCCGCAGCAGCGGTGCGCGGCCTTCG
>PNLG01000010.1 GCA_013822915.1 Sphingomonas sp.
ACATTCGGGCGCGCGGATCTGGATGCACAATAATTTCCTGATCGACCGGCGCGGTAAAATGTCCAAGTCGGCGGGCGACTTTTTGCGCCTGCAAACGCTGGTCGACCGGGGGTTCCACCCCCTCGCCTACCGGCTGATGTGCCTGCAGGCGCATTACCGCAGCGAGCTGGAGTTCAGCTGGGAAGGGTTGCAAGCGGCGTCGGTGCGGCTGAAGCGGTTGGTGATGGCGTTGGAGACTCTTCGCAGCAAGCCCGTCAAAGCTGGCGCCCAAAGCGACATTGGCGACCATCTCGCAAAGCTCGACACCGCAGTGTCAGAGGATTTCAACACGTCAGCGGCGCTGGTCGCGCTCGACGACATGCTCGCCAGCCCGCTGCTTAACCCGGAGCGGGATGAAGCGCTGAAAATATTCGACGCTGTGCTTGGGCTTGGCCTTGCCACGCTCACCCGCTCTGACCTGCGCATCCGCCCGGTCACCGCGACCATCACCGAGACCGAGATCGAAGCCACCTTGACCGCGCGCCGCGACGCCCGAACCGCTAGGGATTTCGCGCGCAGCGACGCCCTGCGCGATGACCTTGCCGCCGCTGGCGTCGAAGTGATGGACGGCGATCCACTCGGCTGGGATTGGCGGCCGGAAATCACGTGAATCGAATCGCTTGCCCTGCCGCGATCCTTGGCCATGATCTGCCCAAGACATCCGGGTATGACGCGCCCGAGATCGGTGATGAGAGGATGCACAGGCAATGGACGCAGTTTCGACACAGGCCACCCTTGACGACATAGCGATCTGGCACCGCGACGGCGCGGTCTTGCTCGACCAGTTTTTCAGCTTTGAGGAAATTGCCGCCGTCCGCGCCGATTGCGACACGCTATTTGCCGGACGCGGGCAAGCCGGGGACGCGATCGACCGCAAGACGGACGGCGCAATCGGCGCCTTTCACGAAGCGCAATTCCGCAATCAAGAGCAATTGCCCTTTGCCGCATCGCCCGCGATCAACCTGATCGGGCTGCATCCCCGGCTGATCGCCTTTGCCAAGGCGACGCTTGGGGTCGATCGCGTTTATCTCTATCAATGCGATGTCTGGGCAAAATATACCGGCGAGGCAGATTATGATCAGCCCTTTCACTGCGATTTCGCCAACCACACGCTGACAGTTCCCAGCGAAAACCCCGCCGAACGCACCGTCAATTGCATGATCTATGTCACCGACGTAACGAACGATCTGGGCGCGATCCATTATGTCGCCAATCCCGATGCGGATGAAATCGTCGGGCGTGCGCGGCTTGCCCTGCCCGAAGGGATGCAGCAAGCGTTGAAAGCGCGCGAGCGGTCGGGCGCGGCGCCCGCTGGCTCGGTCTTTGCCTATGACATCGACACCTATCACCGCGGGACCAACCTGACCCGGCCTGGAGGGCACCGCTATACGATAACCGCGAGTTTCAAGGCTGCGGGCAACGCCATGATCGACCGCGCCGCCTGGCCGCTGCATTTCATGCGCCCGTGGAAGAATCTGATGCACCACGCCAGCGCTGACCAACTGGCGTGCATCGGCGTGCCGCTGCCCGGCGACCCGTTCTGGACCGAAGTTACCATCGCCCGCACGCAGGCGCGCTGGCCCGGATGGGACGTGACGCCGTATCGGCAAGCGCTCGGTACTGCACCCGCATGAAGGCGGTTCTCCCGGCGCTTGCCCGCCCGCTGATCGAACCGCATTTGCCGCCCGGGCTCGATGTCGTCTGGTTTACGGGGCATGAGGAAGCGCTGGCGCAGGTGGTAGATGCCGACATCGCCTGGGTCGATATGCAGCGCCCGGCATGGACCGGCGAGGCAGTGGCGGCGGGCGCGCGGCTGAAATGGGTCAGCACCATCTATGCTGGGCTCGACGCTTTCCCGCTGCCGCTATTGAAAGCGCGGGGGACCGTGTTGACCAATGGCGTCGGGATCAACGCGCTTGCAGTTGCCGAATATGCGGTGATGGGCGTGCTCGTCGCCGCCAAGCGTTTCGACGACGTGGTGCGCACCGCCGACCGGCGCGAATGGACGATTCAGGTACCGGGCCAGACCGAGCTTTATGAAACATCCGCGCTCATCATCGGCATGGGCGCGATCGGCACGCTGATTGCCGAGCGGTTGCGCGGCTTTGGCGTCGCCGTGACCGGGGTAACGCGGTCGGGGCGCAACGGCACGCTTAACCCCGATGGCTGGCGGGCGCGGATTGGCGAATTTGACTGGGTGATCCTCGCCGCCCCCTCGACGGGCGAAACGAAAGCGATGATCGGCACGGGCGAACTGGCCGCGATGAAGCCGGGCGCCTGGCTCATCAACATCGCGCGCGGCGACATGGTCGATCAGGACGCGCTGATCGAGGCACTGACCAAGCGGCGGATCGGCGGCGCGTTCCTTGACGTGGTCACGCCCGAGCCGCTGCCCGCCGACCACCCGCTATGGACCGCGCCCAACAGCATCCACACCATGCATTTGTCGGGCCGCAGCCAGACCAAGATGTTCCAACGCGCCACCGCGCTGTTCCTTGATAACCTCGCTGCCTTTCTTGGCGGGCGCTCCATGACCAATGTGGTCGATCTTGACGCGGGATACTAACGCACGCCGGGTCAGGATCGCCACCGCTGTCGATGTCGATGCGCTCGGCGCGATCGGCCCGGCAGCCTACGCACAAGCCTATGGCGATTGGTGGGCCGATGCCGCCGCCCTTGCCGAGCACGCACGCTCGTTTGAGGCGCCGGCGTTCGGATCGCTGCTTGCTGATCCACAAGTGACAGTGTGGGTAGCCGAAAGGGCGGGCAGTCCGGTCGGATTTCTGACGATGCATCGGGGTGAGCGCGACCCGGTGACCGCGCGCGCCAATGGGGTGGAGCTGCGGCGCATTTATCTGCTTCAGGCCGCGACCGGCAGTGGGCTGGGCCGGATGCTCGCAACGGCTGCAATAGACCTTGCCCGGTCGGAGGGGCATGACCATGCCTGGCTCGACGTGATGGCGCAGGCGGGTTGGGCAGTCAGTGCGTATCGCCGCTGGGGCTTTGCCGAAATTGGCCGCAAAATGTTTGAGAACAAGCTGCGCGGCGACCTGCGCGAGATGATCGTGATGTCACGCGACATTTGATCGATCACAGCAATCGACACTGTGCGATTGCGAAATGCCGCATTTGCGCGCATGAGCGAAGGCCGATTTGTTCCCCAACACTGGACAACCACGATTATGGCCGCACCCTGGGCCCCTGATAGCTGGACCGTGCATGAGGCGCGCCAGCTCCCGACCTATCCCGATGCGGCGGCGCTGGCCGCGGCAACCGCGACGCTGCGCAATTATCCGCCGCTGGTGTTCGCGGGCGAAGCGCGCGACCTGACCGCCGACCTTGCCCGCGTCGTCGATGGCCGGGCGTTTTTGCTTCAAGGCGGCGACTGCGCCGAGAGTTTTGCCGAATTCCACCCCGATACCATCCGCGATACATTTCGCGTGTTGCTCCAGATGGCAGTGGTGCTGACCTTTGCGTCAAAGCTGCCGACCGTGAAGCTCGGGCGGATGGCGGGGCAATTCGCCAAGCCGCGCTCCACCGATACCGAAATGCAAAACGGCGTCGAGTTGCCCAGCTATCGCGGCGACAATGTCAACGACATCGCCTTCACGCCTGAGGGGCGCACCCCCGACCCGCAACGGATGATTCAGGGCTATGCACAAAGTGCCGCCACCCTCAATCTGCTGCGCGCTTTTGCCAGCGGCGGTTATGCCAATTTGCACCGGGTCCACCGCTGGACGCATGATTTCATGGGCCGCAGCCCCTGGGCCAAGAAATTCGCCGATGTCGCCGACCGGATCGGCGAAGCGCTTGAATTCATGGAAGCATGCGGCATCAACCCCGAAACGGTCCCGCAGTTAAAGGGCACGCAATTCTATACCAGCCATGAAGCGCTGCTGCTCCCCTTTGAACAAGCGATGACGCGTCAGGATTCGCTGACCGGCGACTGGTATGACACATCGGCGCATATGCTGTGGATTGGCGACCGCACCCGTTTTGAGGGGTCGGCGCATGTCGAGTTCCTGCGCGGCGTCGGCAATCCGATTGGCATGAAATGCGGGCCGAGCCTTGAGCCCGACGCGCTGCTGCGCCTGCTCGACACGCTCAACCCGGCGCGGGTCGCCGGGCGGATGACGCTGATCACCCGCTATGGCCATGACAAGATCGAAAGCGGCCTGCCCAAGCTGGTCCGCGCGGTGCGAGCCGAGGGGCATCCGGTGGTGTGGAGCTGTGACCCGATGCACGGCAATGTCATCAAGACCAATAATGGCTATAAAACGCGCCCCTTTGACCGGATTTTGGCCGAAGTGCGCGGCTTTTTCGCGGTCCACCGGGCCGAAGGGTCGATCGCGGGCGGCATCCATGTCGAAATGACCGGCAAGAATGTCACCGAATGCACCGGCGGCGCGATGGACGTGACGCAGATGGATTTGGCCGATCGCTATCACACCCACTGCGACCCGCGGCTGAATGCCGGGCAAAGTCTCGAGTTGGCGTTCCTGCTCGCAGAAATGCTCAATGTCGAGATGACCGAACGGCGCCGCGCGGCGGCTTGACGCGCGGGGGCCAGCCCCCTAGAGCGCCGCTTCGACCGCCAAGCGGCCCCTTCGTCTAGCGGTTAGGACGCGGCCCTCTCACGGCTGAAACACGGGTTCGATTCCCGTAGGGGTCACCATCGGACGGGTTCGTGCAGCCCGCGCCGTTGCCGGTCGCAACCACGCTGCCCCGCTCATCGGCGTGGAGTGATAACGGTGGGAAGCGCCCCAGACATAGCGCCGCATAATCCCGCCGCCGGGATTGGCGACTTCAGCGGCCATCTGGTTGCCGTCATAAAAGAACCGCGTCGACACGCTGC
>PNLG01000337.1 GCA_013822915.1 Sphingomonas sp.
CTGCTCCGCCATTATCTGGGCGAGCCGGTCGATGCCGAACTCGAAGCCAAGATCGCCCGCTATCTACGCCGCATCCAATCCGCCGACCATCATGGCTGGTCGCTATTCCACGCGGGCGCGTTCGACATTTCGGCAACGGTAAAGGCGTATTTCGCGCTCAAGATGATCGGCGACGATATCGACGCGCCGCACATGACCCGCGCGCGCGCCGCAATCCACGCAGCGGGCGGGGCAGCGGCCGTCAATGTCTTTACCCGCATTCAGCTCGCACTGTTCGGTGCCGGGCCATGGCGCGTGATCCCGACCATGCCCGCCGAGCTGATCCTGCTGCCGCGCTGGTTCCCCGTGCATTTGTCGAAAATGTCCTATTGGGCGCGCACGGTGATTGTCCCGCTGCTGGTGCTGGGCGTGTATAAGCCGGTGGCGCGGAACCCGCTCGGGATCCGGGTCGATGAACTCTACACGGTCAAGGCCGCCCCGCTCAAAAGCAATGTCGCGGGCGCCAAGCGGCATTGGCAGCTTTTCTTTGGCGGCATCGACCGCGTGCTCAAGACGCTGGAACCCGTCTGGCCCAAGCGCAGCCGCGACCGCGCGGTCCGCGCGTGCGTCGATTTCGTGGTTGAGCGGCTCAACGGCGAGGATGGGCTGGGCGCGATTTACCCCGCCATGGCGAACAGCGTGATGATGTTCGATTGTCTGGGCTATCCAGAGGATCACCCCCACCGCGCGACCGCCCGCGCCTCGGTCGAAAAGCTGCTCGTGATTGGTGAGGAGGAGGCCTATTGCCAGCCCTGCGTCTCGCCTGTCTGGGATACCGCCCTTGCCGCGCATGCCATGCTGGAGGCCGGTGGCGAGGAGAACGAAGCGCGCGCGCGGGCCGGGCTCGACTGGCTGAAACCGCTGCAAGTGCTTGACGTGAAAGGCGACTGGGCGGACGTAAAGCCCGATGTGCGCCCCGGCGGCTGGGCATTTCAGTATAACAACGCGCATTATCCCGATCTGGACGATACCGCCGTCGTCGTGATGGCGTTCGACCGCGCGCGCGACAAGCTGGCGCCGGCGGACGCTGGCGCGGGCGGCTATGATGCCGCAATCGCGCGCGGCAATGAATGGACGGTCGGGCTGCAATCGAAAAACGGCGGCTTTGGTGCGTTCGATGCCGATAATAGCTACGACTATCTCAACAACATCCCCTTTGCCGATCATGGCGCGCTGCTCGACCCGCCCACCGCCGATGTGACCGCGCGCTGCGTGTCGATGATGGCGCAATTGGGCGAGACCGACAGCGATCGGATGAAGGCAGCGCTTGCCTATCTCGCCGACGAGCAAATGCCCGACGGGTCGTGGTTCGGGCGCTGGGGCGTCAATTACATCTATGGCACCTGGTCGGTGCTGTGCGCGCTGAATGCAGCAGGGCTTGCCGCCGATCACCCGTCAGTGGCGCGCGCGGCGGACTGGCTGGTGGCGATCCAGAACCCCGACGGCGGCTGGGGCGAGGATGCCGACAGCTACAAGCTCGATTATGCGGGCTATGAGGCAGCACCCTCAACCGCGTCGCAGACCGCCTGGGCTCTGCTCGCGCTGATGGCGGCGGGGCGCGTGGACAGCGATGCGGTTGATCGCGGCGTTGCCTGGCTGGTCGCGCATCAGGACGCGGATGGGCTGTGGGGGCAGGAACATTACACCGGCGGCGGTTTCCCGCGCGTGTTTTACCTGCGCTATCACGGCTATCCGAAATATTTCCCGCTCTGGGCGGTGGCGCGATACCGGAATCTCAAGCGGTCGAACGCGCGTGATGTCGCGTGGGGGATGTGACGATCCTCGTTGCATGTGGGTTGCAGCGCGAGGCCAGATTGCTCGAAGGACCAGGCATCATCGCGGTGCCCGGTGGCGGTGATCCCTTGCGCTTGGAGGCAGCGCTCGACGATCGGATCGCGTTGTTCCCCGACGTGCGGTGCATCGTGTCGGCGGGGATTGCGGGCGCGCTTGATCCCGCGCTTAAGGCAGGCGATGTCGTTATCGATCTTGCGCCCCTCCCCTTCAGGGGCGGGGTTGGGGGTGGGGGCTATCCCCAAGCGCCCCGCCGGATTGAGAGCCCCCACCCCAACCCCTCCCCTGAAGGGGAGGGGCTGAGTAAGTTGCTCCCCCGCGCACACCACGGCCTGATCATCGGGCAGGATCAGATCGCCGCCACTGCGGCGGAGAAAGCCGCGCTCCATACCGCAACCGGCGCGCTCGCCGTCGACATGGAAACGCACGTGGCCGCCCGCGTCGCCGCGCGCCATGGCCTGGCGTTTGCGGCGATCCGGGCGATTTCGGATACCGCGCATGACACCCTGCCACCCGCAGCGCTTGTGGGCATGAACCCCGACGGATCGATGGCGCTGGGCCGGGTGCTGTGGAGCCTCGCGCGTCACCCGGCGCAACTCCCCGCGCTGATCCGCACGGGGCGCAGTGCGGAGGCGGCGTTCGGGGCGTTGGGCGGCGTTGCCAAGGCGATCGCCGCCCTCGCGCGCAATTGAGCGCCAGCGGTTACGCCGCGCGCTGCACCCGTTTTTCGGCGAGCGGGTCCGCCGCCTTGATCTTGGCCAGTTCGCGCTCGACATGACTTGAGTGCACGTCCTGCGCAGGCCGCGCGTTCGACAGGTCGATATCAGGCGCCATTGGTCCTTCGGTGCGCACGCCGTTGCGGCTGATCGCCAACATTTTCAGCGGATTGCGGATCGAATCGCTCGCGGCGGTCCCCTCAAACCCGCAATGCACCATGCAGTTTGAGCATTTCTCATACTTGCCGACACCGTAATCGTCCCAATTGGTGCCTTCCATCAGTTCGGCAAAGGTATCGACATAGCCTTCGCCGACCAGATAGCATGGCTTTTGCCAGCCAAAGACAGTGCGCAGCGGCATCGACCAGGGCGTGCATTCATAGGTCTGGTTGCCCGCCAGAAAATCGAGGAACAACGGCGAATTGGTGAAGGTCCAGCGCTTGCCACCATCGCCGCGGCGCAGCACGTCGCGGAAGAAATTCTTGGTCCGCTCGCGCGTCAGGAAATGTTCCTGATCGGCGGCGCGTTCATAGGAATAGCCGGGCGAGATCGTGATTTCGACGCCGCGCTTTTGCATTTCGTCAAAAAACGCCGCCAGCCGCGCCGGGTCTGCACCGTCGAACACGGTGCAATTCACCTGCACCCGGAAACCGCGCGCTTTGGCCATTTCAATCGCCTCAATCGCGACTTCATAGGTGCCCGCCTGATCGACGGCATGGTCGTGCATCCCCTTGTCGCCATCGAGATGGATCGACCAGGTGAAGAAAGTCGATGGCTGATAATCGTCGATCTTTTTCTTCAGAAGCAAGGCATTGGTGCAGAGAATCACGAATTTCTTCTTCGCAATATAGCTTTGCACAATCTGCGGCATGTCGCGGTGGAGCAAAGGCTCACCACCCGCGATCGAGACGGCGGGAGCGCCGCATTCGTCGATCGCGTCCATGCATTGCTGCACGCTGAGCCGCTGATTGAGGATCGCATCGGGATAATCAATCTTGCCGCAACCGGGGCATGCGAGGTTGCAGCGCAACAGCGGTTCCAGCATTAGGACGAGCGGATATTTCTTCCCGCTCAATTCCTTGCGGACGGTGTAACTGCCGATACGGGCGAGCAGCGAAAGCGGAAGGGTCATAAATCGTTCCTATACCGCCGATGCGCGGGCGGGTTCCAAAGCCGAAGATGCGTGCCTTAGCTCAGAAGGCAGGCTGAATTCCACTCTTTCCTCAATCCCATCGAGTTGCGACACCGTCACCGGCCCGAGCGCGCGCAAAGCGGCAATCACGCTATCGACGAGCTCATCGGGGGCAGAGGCGCCCGCGGTCAGCCCAACCGCAGCAACACCCTCGAACCAGGCCGGGTCAATCGCGCTGCCATCGGCGACCAGATAGCTTGGCAACCCCTCATCCACACCGATTTCGCGCAGCCGGTTGGAATTGGAGCTATTCTCGGCCCCCACCACGAGCAGCACATCGACCACCCGGCACAAATCGCGCACGGCCGTCTGCCGGTTTTGCGTCGCATAGCAGATTTCGGTGACATCGGGGCCGACCAGATCGGTGAAGCGCGCCTCCAGCGCTGCGATGACCCCGCGCGTATCGTCGACCGACAATGTCGTCTGGGTGATATAGGCGAGCGGCGCATCGTCGGGGATCGACAACGCGGCAACATCCGCCTCGGTCGAAACAAGATGCACCGGCGTGCCGACTTGGCCGATTGTCCCCTCTACCTCGGCATGGCCGGCATGACCGATCAGCACAATCGCACGCCCCTGACCGGCATAGCGGCGGCCCTGAATATGCACTTTGGTGACAAGCGGACAAGTCGCGTCGAGCACGGGCAGCCCGCGCCGCGCGGCTTCATCCTCAATCGCGCGCGACACGCCGTGCGCGCTGAAAATGGTGCGCGCGCCGTCGGGAATTTCGTGGAGTTCATCGACAAACACCGCGCCCTTGCGCTGCAGCTTGTTTACGACATGCCGGTTATGGACGATTTCGTGGCGCACATAAACGGGCGCGCCATACAGGTCGATGGCCCGTTCCACAATTTCGATCGCACGAACTACGCCCGCGCAGAATCCACGCGGCTTTGCCAGAATCACTTCCAAGGAATAGTCCCTTTCCCTACCCCCAAAATTGCCGCCATCTTTGTCTCTCGCCGCAGAATTGGGCAGCATCGTGGCCGATATTGCCGCATTTGCCATGCTCACAACCCCGGCCATCAACGCGTTTAGTGCAGTGCGGCAAGAAAAAAAAGCGCGAACCGGACGCAATCGGGTCGCCGCGCGCATCTGCGCGATCGCCGCACGCAATAAGGGCTTTGGG
>PNLG01000385.1 GCA_013822915.1 Sphingomonas sp.
TCGTGATGGCTTGGGCGGGGCAAATCGCCTCGCACAGCTTGCACGCAATGCACCGCTCCTCGCCATTGGGATAACGGCGCAGCGCATGCTCGCCCCGAAAGCGCGGGCTGATCGGGTTCTTCTCATACGGATAGTTGATCGTCGCCTTGGCCTTGAAAAAATAGGACAAGGTTTTCGCATGTGCCTTCAGAAACTCCCACAGGGTGAAGGCTTTGATGGTCTGGGCGAGTGTCATGGTTGCTGAGCCTTGATGCCCCTTGCCAGCGATACCGCGACATTGGGATTTTCGGGGTTGGGAATAGCTGTCAACCGCGCGGGATGGACCACCATGTCCGTGTCTTCCATGGGGATGGCCCCGAGCAAAACCTGATCGCCGAAGACCAGCGCGCCGGTGACACACCCCCTGCCCTGCGTCTCGACCCGAACCCCGCTGACATAGGGCACAAGTTTACGCGAGCCGTCGGCCAGAATCACTTCGCGTTCATATCGCCGTTCGAGCTTCAATTGCAGCGCAACATGCTCGGGGATACACAGGTTCATTGCCCCGGTATCGACCAGCGCGGTTGCATCGACTTCCTCTATGTCCGACCGTCCGTCATTGTAAAGGCGGACGGCGACCCTCACGATCCCCATGACGGCACTCCAACACGGACCAGCATCAGATAGCCCGACACCAGGAAAACAAACACAAGGCTCAGCGGCAGAAACACTTTCCACCCCAGCCGCATCAGCTGGTCATAGCGGTAACGCGGCACCGTCGCCTTCACCCAGCTGAACAGGAAGAAGAACACCAGCATCTTGGCGAACAGCCACACCAGCCCCGGCACCGCATAAAGCGGCGCCCAGTCGAACGGCGGCAGATATCCGCCCCAAAACAGCGTCGCATTGAGCACGCACATCAGGATCACGTTCGCATATTCGCCCAGCCAATAGAGCGCGAACGACATGCTCGAATATTCGGTCTGATACCCCGCGACGAGCTCGCTCTCGGCCTCGGTCAAGTCAAACGGCGCGCGTTGCGTCTCCGCCAGCGACGAGATGAAGAACACCACGGCCATCGGGAACAATAGCGGATTGAAGCCAAAGCCGTTGATAAAGCCGTATAGCCCCTTTTGCGCCTCGACAATGCCCGCCAGATTGAATGTCCCCGCCCACATCACCACCGAAATCAGCACAAAGCCGATCGCGACTTCATAACTCACCATCTGCGCCGCCGCGCGGATCGCCGAGAAAAACGGATATTTCGAATTGGACGACCAGCCCGCCAGGATGATCCCGTAAACGCCGAGCGAACTCGCCGCGAGCACATAAAGCAGCCCGACATTGATGTTCGACAGGATCAGGTCGGCCTGAAACGGCACCACCGCCCACACGATCAGCGCGACGGTGAAGGTCACGATCGGGGCGAGCACGAACAGCCCCTTGTTCGCGCCCGACGGGATGATCGTTTCCTGAAGGAAAACTTTCAACCCGTCGGCGAAGCTCTGAAGGATACCGATCGGCCCGACCACATTCGGCCCGCGCCGCAGCGCCATCGCCGCCCAGATCTTGCGGTCAGCGTAAATGATCAGCGCGACCATCAACATCACGGGGAAGGCGATGAGCAGGATGTCGATCAAGGTCCAGATGAACCAGGCCCATCCATAACCGACATAGGGGGTAAGCCAGGCGGTCATTCCGCTGCCTCCGCAAAATCCTGCCCGTGGATCAGCTCGGCTGAGCAGCGCTGCATCGTCGGGCTCGCGCGGCAGATCGCGTTGGTCAGGTAGAAATCCTTGATCGGATAACCCGCAATCACCCCGTCCGCCATCGCATCAAGCGCGGGCGGGTTCCATGCGAAGCTCGCCAGCCCCATGGTGCCCAGCGCGGGCACCTCAGCCGCCATCGCCGCGCGCAACTGATCGAGCGTGTCGAACGGCAGTGCCTCGCCCAATCGCTCGCTCAGCGCGCGGAAAATCGTCCAATCCTCGCGCGCATCGCCCGGCGGGAACACCGCGCGCTCCCCGCGCTGGACCCGCCCCTCAAGATTGACCCAGGTGCCCGATTTCTCGGCATAGGTGGCGCCGGGCAACACCACATCGGCGACCGCTGCGCCTTTGTCGCCATGATGCCCGACATAGACCTTAAAGCTCTCGGCAAAGGCGGAAAAATCAACCTCATCCGCGCCCAGGAAAAACACCATCTGCGGCTTGGCGGCCACCACATCGGCGATCCCGCCGCCTTGCGCATAGCCCAGCATCAGTCCGCCCATGCGCGCCGCCGCCATGTGCAGCGTGTTGAACCCGTTCCAACCTTCACGAACCAACTTGAACCGGTCGGCAAACGCCAACGCCGCGCCCAGCCCGCGCTTCAACGCCGCACCGCCGACGATCACCATCGGCCGCTCGGCCTTGGCAAAGGCGTCTGCCACCGCGTCCGGCAACGCACCCAGCGCGCTCAGATCATCGCCCAGCCACTCAACCTTATAAGTCAGGTCGACCTCTGGCCCGATCGCGAACACCTTCGCCCCGCGCTTGATGCTTTTCCGCACGCGCGTGTTCACCAGCGGCGCTTCCCAGCGGAGATGCGTGCCGATCAGCAGGATGGCGTCGGCGCGCTCGGTGCCCGCAATCGTCGTGTTGAAATTGAGCGCGGCAAGGCTGGAGATGTCATAATCCATCCCCGTTTGCCGTCCCTCAACCAGGGTCGCGCCGTGTTGCGTCAGCAGCGCCTTGGCCGCAAACATCGTCTCGCAATCGACCAGATCGCCCGCAATCGCCGCCATGCTCGACGACGCCCCGACCGCTGCGATAGCGGCAAACGCCTCGTCCCACGTCGCCGGCTCCAGCTTGCCCAGCCGCCGCACGAACGGCCGGTCGAGCCGCTTGCGCACCAGCCCGTCTACCGCGTGGCGGGTCTTGTCGCTCGCCCATTCCTCGTTCACATCTTCGTTGATGCGCGGCAAACAGCGCAGCACTTGCCGCCCGCGGCTATCGAGCCGGATGTTGGTGCCCACCGCATCCATCACGTCGATGGTCAGCGTTTTTTGCAGCTCCCACGGCCGCGCCTCAAACGCATAGGGTTTGGAAGTCAGCGCGCCGACCGGGCACAGATCAACGACATTGCCCGACAATTCGCTCGTCACCGCCTGTTCGAGATAGGAAGTGATCTGCATGCTCTCGCCACGGCCGATCGCACCGATTTCCTCAACCCCCGCGACTTCCTCGGCAAAGCGGACGCAGCGCGTGCACTGGATACAGCGCGTCATCACCGTCTTGACGATCGGGCCCATATATTTTTCGGTCACCGCGCGCTTGTTTTCGCTGTAACGCGACGAACCGCGGCCATAGGCGACCGACTGATCCTGCAAATCGCATTCGCCGCCCTGATCGCAAATCGGGCAATCGAGCGGATGGTTGATGAGCAAGAACTCCATAACCCCCTCGCGCGCATTTTTGACCATCGGCGAGTTGGTGAAAATCTCCTGATTTTCGGCGGCCGGCAGCGCGCACGAAGCCTGCGGCTTGGGCGGCCCCGGCTTCACTTCGACCAGGCACATCCGGCAATTGCCCGCAATGCTCAGCCGCTCGTGATAGCAAAAGCGCGGAATTTCCTTCCCCGCCAGCTCGCACGCCTGCAGCACAGTGGCACCCGCAGGGACTTCGATTTCGATCCCGTCGACTTTGAGTTTAGGCATGGTCGGTCCTTGCAGGCCTGACGCCCTTGGCGAGCGATGCCGGAATATTGGGATGCCCCGGATTGGGGATCAGCTGGAGACTGGCAGGATGAATGAGCAGATCCATAGCTTCCATCGGGATGGCGCCCAGCAATACCTCGTCGCCCATCACATTGGCAGCAACCGTCGTTTCACGCCCGAAGACTTCAACTTTGACCCCGCCAACATAGGGTACTTTTTTCGTTTCGCCCGAAGCGAGGATGACATCACGGTCTTGCAGTCGGGTCAGTTTCAGCCGGTCGGCGAGCGACTGCGGTATACACAGCTCAAGCGCGCCGGAATCGACCAACGCAAGCGCATCGATTTCCTCGATCTGCGGCATCGCGATGTTCGATAGCCGAAGATGTTGACGGATTATACCCATCACTCCGCCGCCTCCGCCATTGGCACGCCGCCCCGGCGCTCGGCAATCCGCCGTTCCACCTCAGGCCGGAAATGGCGCAAAAGCCCCTGGATCGGCCAGGCGGCTGCATCGCCCAGCGCGCAGATGGTGTGGCCCTCAACCTGCTTCGTCACCTGATACAGCGTGTCGATTTCGCTGACATCGGCATCGCCAGTGCGCAGCCGTTCCATCACCCGCCACATCCACCCGGTGCCCTCGCGGCACGGGGTGCACTGGCCACAGCTTTCATGCTTGTAGAAATAGCTGAGCCGCGCAATCGCCCGCACAATATCGGTCGATTTATCCATCACGATGACCGCGGCGGTGCCAAGGCCACTACCCAGTTTCTTCAGCCCGTCGAAATCCATCGGGCAATCGATAATCTGCTCGGCCGGCACCAGCGGCACCGATGACCCGCCGGGGATCACCGCCAGCAGATTGTCCCACCCGCCGCGAATACCGCCGCAATGCACCTCGATCAGCTCGCGGAACGGGATGCTCATCGCTTCCTCGACTACACAGGGGCGGTTCACATGGCCGCTGATCTGGAACAGCTTGGTCCCGCGATTATTCTCTGCGCCAAAGCTCGCGAACCATTCGGGGCTACGGCGCAAAATAGTGGGCGTGACAGCGATCGACTCGACATTGTTGACGGTGGTTGGGCACCCATAAAGCCCCGCGCCCGCCGGGAAGGGCGGCTTTAGCCGCGGTTGACCCTTTTTGCCCTCAAGGCTTTCGAGCATCGCGGTTTCT
>PNLG01000454.1 GCA_013822915.1 Sphingomonas sp.
CCAGCAGCACACCGTTCAGGCCAATGACCATCGCGGCAATCGCCCAGCTGACCCCGCGCAGCCACGCCGGGCTCGCGAGCGCGCCCATAATCCGCGCGTTGCTGGTAAAAGCGATGAGCGGCACCATCGCAAACGGCAATTGCAGGCTGAGCACCACTTGGCTCAGCACCAACAGCGCCGTCGCCCCTGCATCACCATTCAGCGCAACCACCGCGACCGCCGGCCCGATTGCCAGCATCCGGGTGAGCAACCGGCGCAGCCACACCGGCAGCTTCAGGTCCAAAAACCCCTCCGCCACAATCTGCCCGGCAAGCGTGCCGGTGATCGTCGAATTCTGGCCAGACGCGAGGAGCGCGACGGCAAATACCACGCTCGCCGCTCCTGCCCCCAGCATCGGGCTGAGCAGGCGGTAAGCGTCGTCAATCTCCGCCACATCGGTGCGCCCGGCTTGATGAAAGGTCGCCGCCGCCAGAATCAGGATCGCGGCATTGATGAACAGCGCGAGGCTCAGCGCGATCGTCGAATCGAGCACTGCCATCCGCGCCGCCACCGCCTTGCCCGCCGGGTCCAGCCCGAACGCGCGCGTCTGGACAATGGCGGAGTGGAGGTAAAGGTTGTGCGGCATCACCGTCGCGCCCAAAATCCCGATCGCGAGATACAGCATCGCCGGATCGGTGACGATGCGTGCGTGCGGGACCAGCCCGGCGGCAATCGCGGCACCATCCGGCCGCGCAACCAGCAATTCATAGGCAAAACATCCCGCGATCACGATCAGCAGCGCGACGATAAACGCCTCCAGCAACCGAAACCCCAGATGTTGGAGCATCAGGATCAGCAACACGTCAAACCCGGTCAGGATCACGCCCGCGACCAGCGGCAAGCCGAACAGCAGTTTGAGCGCAATCGCGGTCCCCAGCACTTCGGCAAGGTCACAGGCAATGATCGCCAGCTCGCAAAGCACCCATAGCGCGATAGTCACCGGGCGCGGGTAATGCGCGCGGCACGCCTGCGCCAGGTCCATGCCGCTGGCAATGCCAAGCCGCGCCGCCAGCGCCTGCAACACCATCGCCATCACATTGGCGATCAGGATCACCGACAAAAGCTGATAGCCAAAGGCGGAGCCGCCCGCGATGTCGGTCGCCCAATTGCCGGGGTCCATATAGCCAACGGCAATCAGATAGCCCGGCCCGGAAAAGGCGAATAGCCGCCGCCAGAATTGCCCCCCGACCGGCGGCACCGCGACGCTGCGGTGGCTCTCGCTCAACGAAACGCGCGCGATCGTCGTCGGTGCCTCCACAGGCGCGGCATCATGGGCAAAAGGTGGGGGCGGGGCCATTGGTGCCGATCAACGCCGCCGATTGCGGAGGTGCCTCGGCGCGATCACGCCGCCATCACGGGCGCCATCACGCGCGCCATCACCGCATCCAGCTTGGCGAGCAGCGCGGGGTCGCGCTTGGCCGGATCAGTGATGAGTGCTGCATCAAGCACGGTATCAAGCGGCGACGGCACGCGGGTCGCGGGAAGGGCGGCGAGGAACGCGGCCGCGCTGCGCCGCGCCAGGTCGCCATTGGCGTGCATTTGCGCAATGACTTCGCTCACCTCGACATGGGCCTCGCTTTCCCGCCAGCAATCATAATCGGTGACCATCCCGATCAACGCATAGGGCAGCTCCGCCTCACGCGCGAGCTTGGCCTCGGGCATCGCCGTCATCCCGATCACATCGGCACCCCATTGGCGGTACAGCAGGCTTTCGGCGCGGGTGGAGAATTGCGGCCCCTCCATCGCGAGATAGGTGGCGCCGGTGCTGACCGCGCCGCCTGCCGCCCGCACGGCTCCCTCGGCGAGCGCCGATAAGCGCGGGCACACCGGCTCTGCCATCGATACGTGCGCGACCAGCCCGGTGCCGAAAAAGCTCGACGGGCGCGCGACAGTGCGGTCGATGAACTGATCGACCACCACGAAATGCCCCGGCGGCAATTCCTCGCGCAGCGACCCGATGGAGGAGATGGCAAGGATGTCGGTGCACCCGCTGCGTTTGAGCGCGTCGATATTGGCGCGGGCATTCAGCTCGCTTGGCGGGATGACGTGACCGCGACCGTGGCGGGGCAGGAACCGGATGCCGACATTGCCGACCCGTCCGAACAAGATCTGGTCCGAAGGCGCGCCCCATGGCGTATCGACTGAACGCCATTCTGCATCCGCCAATCCTTCGATTGCGTAAAGCCCCGATCCGCCGATGATGCCGATTGTCCATTCAGGGTTCATGCTGCTACTCCAAAAAAACAAGGGTGTTTGGTCCGATCAAGGAATATGAGCCGATGCGATCAATCGCCGCCGTTACGCTGTTGCTGATGCCTGCGACTGCTCATGCCGCCGAGCCGATTACAGGGCAATGGCTGACCAAGGAAGGCAAGGCGATTGTGACCGTCGCGCCGTGCGGTCAGGGGGTTTGCGGTCGGATCACCAAAGTCATCAAGCCCAATCCGGAGGGGCACGGCGTTGACGAGCGCAACCCCAATCCCGCTTTGCGCAACCGGCCGATTGTGGGACTCCCGATCCTCAGCAATTTTGCCGATAATGGCAGGGATTGGCGCGGCCGCATTTACGATCCCGAAGCGGGCAAGGAATATCGCTCGATCCTCAAAAAGCTGCCCGATGGGACGTTGCAGGTGCAGGGGTGCATCGCGTTCCTGTGCCAGACCCAATTGTGGCGGCCCGTGCGCTGAGGGCCGTTAGTTCCCGCCCAGAAGTTTCCGGCCCAGATCAAGCGGGTTGGCGCGAAGTTTCGCTTCTTCGCGACCCATATAGTTGAAAATGCCGCCCATCGCCTGATCGGTGACACTATCGCTCAGCGTGTCGCGGCTGATGCCGACCCGGCCGAGCAGGCTGGTTGTGCGGCTTAGCTTGTCCATCTGCGCAAAAGCGCCGGTTTTGCCGAGTGCGGTCACGATCAGCGGCCGCATTTTCGCGCGCAATTCGGCGCCTGCGGTCTCGCGCAGAAAATTGGTCGCGCCATCGCTGCGGGTGAGGAGCGCGGGCACATCGCGGATCGACAATTTGCTGATCGCGGTGCGGAAAATCGGCTTGGCGGCGTTGGTGGCCTGGCCCGCTGCATCGTTCAGGCTTTTGGTAACCCCCGTGGTCAGCCCGGCACGGTCGGTGAATTTCAAAATGCCATTGGCCTGGCGTAAAGGGCCGGGCAGCGCGATCCGCACAGCCTCATCGGCGTAAAACGCGCCCGGCTGGCCCAGCTTGCTCAGCGCATTGTCCGACGCTTGGCCCAGAAGATCGGTGAAGGGCAGCGGTGTTTGCGCAACCGTCGGCGCGATGGCCAGCGCCATGCTGATCCCCAAGGCCGCGATCCGTGCCGACCCCGATTTTGCCACGCTGACCATCGACACTCTCCCGTTTATGCGCGGATGATTACCACAATCGGTCGTAGCCCATCAAACCACCGCCATATCGACCTTGTAATGGTGCCACGCCATGATCGCGGCAGCGCCCCGGTGCGGACGCCACGGCTCGGCGATCAGCCGCGTTGCCTTTTCGCTCGGCCGGTCGGCGAGGCCAAGGATGCGACCGATTTCGATCTGCACCGCCAAGTCGCCCGCCGGCCAGATGTCGCCGCGTCCTTCGGCAAACAGCAGGTAAATCTCCGCCGACCAGCGGCCAATTCCTTTCACCCGCGACAGCGCGGCAATTGCTTCCTCATCGTCGGCGGGCAGCGCGCTCAGGTTGAGCGCGCCGCTCGACACTTCGGCGGCGAGGCTGAGCGCATAGCCCGCCTTTTGCCGCGACAGGCCGTAAGGGCGCAGGGCATCGACGTCGAGCGCGGCAATCGTCGCCGGATCGTTCAAATCACCAAGCCCTGCGGCCAGCTTGTTCCAGATGGAGGCCGCCGCCGCGACGCTCACCTGCTGGCCAACGATGGTGCGCAGCAGAGTCGCATAGCCGCGATCGCGCACGCGCGGCGGCGGAAAACCCGCGCGGTCGATGGCGCGCGCCATCGCCGGTTCGATCGCCGCAATCGCGTTCAGGTCGGCAACAAGCTGTTCGGCGCTCAGGCCCATCAATACTGTCCTTGAAATTGCCGCTGCTTCACGGCAAGTCGGCCCAAACGCCGCCACAGGGAGAATGAAATGCCACAGCTTATCGTCGTGACCCGGAATGGGGAAGAGCGGGTGCTGACGGGCGAGGCGGGCCTTTCGGTGATGGAAGTGATCCGTGATGGCGGCATTGATGAAGTGCTGGCGCTGTGCGGCGGTTGCTGCAGTTGTGCGACGTGCCACATCCATGTCGACCCGGAATTTGCGGCCAAACTGCCCGCAATGGGCCCGGATGAAAATGATCTGCTCGATTCAACCGCCGATCGCGACGAATATTCGCGGCTGTCGTGCCAGGTGCTGTTCACCGACGCGCTCGACGGGTTGAAAGTGCGCGTCGCCGCCGACGATTGAGGGGTTAAATCCCGTCCGCCGCCAGTTTCAGCACCGCGGTTGGCGCTTGTTTGAGCGCGGGCGTCGCCTTCCACACAATCCGCTTGCGGGTGCCCGTGGTCTGGACGCCGCTTTCCTCATTCTGACTGACGATTTCGGCGTCGGTGTCGAGCGTGAAGACGCCGTCGAGCCGCCCGGCCGGGTCGGCAACTGCGCCGCCGCCGGGCAGGCCGGGGACCGCGCGCGATCCCTCATTGGCAAAGGCGGGCGCCTTTACCCGCACCAATCCGCCCTGACGCAGCTCGACCGAGATGAACGGGAAAATCACTTCGCCGTCGA
>PNLG01000210.1 GCA_013822915.1 Sphingomonas sp.
GTCGGCGGGCGTGCGGACGACGATTGTGAGAACCGCTGTCCAATGGGTGGTGCCGCTGAGCTGGCCATGGTCGTAGCGGCGCTCATCCCAGGCGATGCGGAAGCTGTCCGCGGACGCGCGCACGACATTCTTCACATCGACCGAGACCTGCTTGTCGGCGAGATCGGCGAACGGGTCATGGCCGCGGGCATAATCGTTGAGCACGGCCGCGCCCTGCTCGGTCGTGAAATCATACGCTGCATTGAGATTCTGGCGGAGCACGATCGGGTCGGCCGGGCGCGAGCGCACATTCTCGATGAAGCGCGCGAGATGCCACGCGATCTGCGGGTCGGTCGGACGATAGTCGGACGTCGCCGGGGCGACGCCGCGCGCCGCGCCAAGCCGATCTACCTCGACCACATAGGGTACGATATGCGAGCCGAACCGCAGCCGCAGATTGTCGACGACCGACAGCGACAAGAGCGCGGTCGCACCGAATGCCATCAACCGCCAGCTTCGCGCCTGGACCCGCGCCGATCCGATGCGGTCGTCCCACGCCTGGCCGGCACGCTGATACGGGGTTTCGGGAACGGGCTCACGGCCGAAGCGCGACGAGGGACGGCGGAACGGGTTCATGAACGGTCCTCCAGCGAGATATGCGCCGACCCACCATGATGGTCAGCCGAACGAAGGGTGTGGGCGGCCAGCGTCGCGCCCTGGATCATCGCCTGACGGCGGCGCAGCTGCTTCGCCCAGGCCGGGGCCGGCGCTTCAGCCACCGTTGCGGTCGTGGACGGCGCCGAGCGATCGGGGCTGGCGTCAGGTGCTGCTTCGCCGGAGTTCGCACCTCCATCGGCCGTCGCCGCGGACGAGCCGCCCGATGCTGACGGACCGGCACCGCCATCGTCGCCGCCCGAACTTGCGCCGCCTCCCGGCGCTCCAGACGGCGGGGGAACCGTCGGAGCGCCCCCTCCGCCTCCATTCCAACGATGCTGCGCATCGCCGGAACCTTGGGAGGCTCCGCCCATCGGCACCGGGGGAGCGGGTGGCGCCGACGAGGATCCACCAGACGGGGGTGAGCCGGCGGATCGGGAGAGGGTGGAGGCAGCGGCCGACCCTGCACGGCTGGCAAGGCCGGCGGCGCCCGCGACGCCCATGGTCGCGGCGGCGCCGATGCCGGCGACGGTAGCGCCGGTGGCGACAGCTGCACCGGCGCCGAGCTGGGGACCGCCCGAGATCAGACCTGAGGCAATGCCGGGTCCGAAGATGGCAAGGCCGAGCAGCGTGAGCGCTGCCAGAGCGAGGCTTGCGACCTGTTCGATCGTCGGCTGCGCGCCGCCGAAATCGATCACGAAATCGCGGAAGATCGTCGAGCCGATGCCGATGATGACGGCCAGCACCAGCACCTTGACGCCCGTTGCCATCACATTGCCCAGCACGCGTTCGGCGAGAAAGGCGGTGCGGCCGAACAGCCCGAACGGCACCAGCACGAACCCGGCGAGCGTCGTCAGCTTGAACTCGATCAGCGTCACGAACAGCTGGATCGCGATGATGAAGAAGGCGAGCAGTACGATCGCCCAGGCGAGCAGCAGCACTGCGATCTGGACGAAGTTGGTGAAGATGCCGACCGGCCCGACCAGCAGCGAGGCCTGGTCGAGCAACGGCTGCCCCGCATCGATGCCGATCTGCGCGATCTTGCCGGGATGAAGGAGATCGTTCGCGTTGCCCGACCCGGCCGCCTTGAGGCCTATGCCGGAGAAACTCAGATAAATGATCTTGGCGAGGCCGTTCCAGTTGGCGATCAGGAAGGCGAAGAATCCGACTTGCAGCGTCTTGCGCACAAGCCGTGCGACGATGTCCTCGCCTTCACCCCAGGTCCAGAACAGCATTGCCAGCGTCACGTCGATGACGATCAGCGAGCTCGCTAGAAAGCCGACATCGCCGTGAATCAGGCCGAACCCTGAATCGATGTAGCGCGCGAAGAGATCGAGAAACCGATCGATGACGCCTGTGCCTTCGCCCATGGCTCAACGCTCCGTAGTTGGTGAAGGCGCAGACGCACTGGCTACCGGCGTCGGGCTATCGACCGGCGCGGCTTCGATCGGCGCCGGCTCGACGGGGGCCATGTAGCTGCGGCTCTCGCCCATGAAGCGGCGCCGGTTCACTTCCCATGCCGCCTGGCAGCGCGCGTCGTCGCCGTTCGCGGGCAGCGTGCGGCACCGCGCCAGTTCGGCTTGGAGCGGATCGGTAGCGATCGGTGCCGCCGCATCAGGGGCCTCGCCGACCGCGTAATGCGCGGCTGGCGGCGCCGGGTCGCTCAAGGCGACCATGGCGCATATCCCCGTCGTTGCCCCCGCCGCCGCTATCGCGATCGGTCGCCAGCCAAATCCGCCGAAGCGGCCGCGTGGCGCGCGTGCCCGTTCCTCAGTCATGGAACAGTGTCACGCTCTGCGGCACATAGCCCGCGCCAGGCGCCAGGAACCGGCGGGTCTGTTCGCGGCCCTGCGCCTCGTCGGCGGCAGCGCGCGCGGCCTGGATCGCCGCTGCACGCGACTGCGCCGCGACCATGGCTGTCAGGTCGGCGAGCTGGCGCGTCTGGAGCGCCACCAACTGGTTGCCGGCCTGTGCCGCCTGCAACGCGCCCGTCGCTCCCTGGCTGGCGGTGACCAGTGTCGACGTCTGATCGCGCGTGCCGTCGATATTGCCGGTCACGGTCGCGCCGGTGCGCAAGGCATCCTGATAGGCCGCCAGCGCATCGGTCCAACGCGTCTGCGCATTGGTGACGAGTGCGCCCGACGAGGTGCCGGCGAGCGATCCTGACGGATAACGCTGACTGAACACCTGATCGATATTCTCGACCTTGTAGGCGATCTGCTGAGCCTGGGTGATCAGCTGGCGCGTTCGGTCGATGTCCCGCTGGATGCTCGACAGCATACTGGTCGGCAGGTTGTTCAGGTTTCGGGCCTGATTGATCAGGCTCTGCGCCTGATTCTGGATCTGGGTGATCTGATTGTTGATCTGCTGCAGCGTGCGGGCAGCGGTCAGCACGTTTTGCGCGTAGTTGCTGGGATCATAGACGATCCCGCCGAACTGCGCGTCGGCTGGAGTGCTGAGCACAAGCGCCAACGCGGTGGCGCTGACAGCGAGCTTGGTCAAACGGGAACGGGTCATGCAAATGTCTCCTGAGGTTCGAGGGCATCGTTGGTCAGATGGTCGGAGGCCCAGCCGAGGCCGCGGTGGCGCAGCCAGGCGGCGGCAAAACCATCGGCGCCGTGCCGCTCGATCAGCGCGGAGATCGCGGTGAGGTCGCTGCGTTGCGACGCGGCAGCGAAGGCGAGCGCGACCGGCCCGAGGCCAAGATCGAACAGCCGGTTCCCGAGCGCCGATTGGCAATAATAATCGCGCTTCGGCGTCGCCGAGGCGATGATCTCGATCTGGCGGTCATTGAGCCCGAACCGGCGATAGATGCCGGCGATCTGCGGCTCGAGCGCGCGCTCATTGGCGAGGAACAGCCGCGTCGGGCAGCTCTCGATGATCGCGGGCGCGATCGCCGAGCCTTCGATGTCGGCGAGGCTCTGGGTCGCGAACACGACGCTCGCATTCTTCTTGCGCAGCGTCTTTAGCCATTCCTTCAGCTGGCGGCCGAACATCGGATCATCGAGCGCGAGCCAGCCCTCATCGATCAGGATCAGCGTCGGCCGGCCGTCCAGGCGGCGGCCGATACGGTGGAACAGGTAAGCGAGCACCGCCGGCGCGGCCGGTGTGCCGATCAGCCCCTCGGTCTCGAAGGCCTGGGCATCGCTTTCCCCGAAATGCTCGACATCGGCATCGAGCAACCGGCCATAGGGACCGGACAGCGTATAGGGCGCAAGCGCACGCTTGAGCCCCGATGCCTGGATCAGCACCGTGAGTCCGGTCAGCGTGCGCTGCGCGACCGGCGCGTCGGCGAGACTGCCGAGCGCGGTCCACAGATGATCCTTCACCTCGGGCGTAATCGCGAACTCTTCGCGCGCGAGGATCGCGGCGAGCCAATCGGCGGCCCAGGCCCGCTCGTCGGGCTCGTCGATCCGGGCCAGCGGCTGCAGCAACACCGGCGCGGCATCGCCGCCGAGCGCGCCGCCCAGATCATGCCACTCGCCGCCGATACCGAGCGTCGCCGCACGGATCGAGCCGCCATGATCGAAAGCGAAGATCTGCGCGCCCTCATACCGCCGGAACTGCAGAGCCATGAAGGCGAGCAGCACGCTCTTGCCCGAGCCGGTAGGGCCGACGACTAGGGTATGGCCCACATCGCCGACATGGAGCGAAAGCCGAAACGGGGTCGCGCCCTGAGTTCGGGCATGAAACAGCGGCGGCGCCTTGAAATGCGTGTCGCGATCCTGACCTGCCCACACCGCCGACACCGGCATGATGTGGGCCAAGTTGAGCGTCGAGATCGGCGGCTGACGGACGTTGGCGTAAGGGTTGCCCGGCAGCGAGCCGAGCCACGCCTCGATCGCGTTCAGTCCTTCGGCGATGCAGGCGAAGTCGCGGCCGCGCACGATCTTCTCGATCGCCTGAAGGCGGAAATCGGCGTCGCGGGGCGTGTCGCCCAGCACCGTGATGGTCGTGGTGACATAGGCATAGCCCGCGATATCCGCACCGAGATCCTGCAGCGCCGCGTCGGCTTCGGCGGACTTGTTGGCGGCGTCGCTGTCGACCAGCACGCTCGCCTCGTTGGTCAGCACCTCCTTGATGATCGCGGCCAGGCTCTTGCGCTTGGAGAACCAGAGCCGGCGGATGCGGGTCAGCAT
>PNLG01000002.1 GCA_013822915.1 Sphingomonas sp.
GATCCGGACCTTGATTCGCTGGGCGGGCGATGATCCCGGGCGGGAGGGGTTGATCGACACGCCGCACCGCGTGGCGCGCGCATGGCGCGAATATTGTCAGGGCTATGCCGATGATCCCGCCATGCACTTGTCCCGCGTGTTTGAGGAAGTGGGGGGGTATGACGAGATTGTGCTACTGAAGGACATTCCGTTTCAGTCGCACTGCGAACATCACATGGCGCCGATCATTGGCAAGGCGCATATCGCCTATCTGCCGTCGAACTGGGTGGTCGGCATTTCCAAGCTGGCGCGCGTGCTGCACGGCTATGCTCGACGGCTTCAGATTCAGGAGCGGCTGACCGCCGAAGTCGCCAATTGCATTTGGGAAAACCTGAAGCCTCAAGGTGTCGCTGTCGTGATTGAGGCCAGCCATGGCTGCATGACCGCGCGGGGAGTGCGCACGCCGGGTGTCACGATGGTGACAAGCCGGATGATGGGCATTTTCCGCGATGATGAGCGCAGCCGCAAGGAAGTGCTCGCACTGATGGGTTGCGGCGGCGTGCAGTGAGCGCGCCTGCGGTATTGGTAACGGGCGGCGCGCGTCGGCTGGGCGCGACGATTGCCCGCCGCCTCGTCGATGATGGCTGGCGCGTGGTCGTGCATTATCATCATGCGCAGGACGAAGCGGCCGCATTGGTGCGAGTGCTGGGCACCAGGACGATCGCGATTGGTCAGGATCTTGGCGTGGCGGGTGCAGGCGACACGCTGATGCTGCGCGCACGCGAAGCCTTGGGTGGGCCGGTGACCGCGATTGTCAACAATGCCTCGCTCTTTGACTATGATACGCCGCCCGATGTGTCCGATGATACGTTGTCGCGCCACCATGCGGTTAATCTTGCCGCGCCGGTTGCGCTCGCCAATGCGCTGGCGCGGCAGGAGGATTTGTCGCTGGGCGCAGTCGTCAACATCCTTGACCAAAAGGTCGCCAATCTGAACCCTGATTTCTTCGCCTATAGCTGTAGCAAGGTGACATTGGTGGGGGCGACTGCCATGCTCGATCAAGCGCTTGGCCCGCGCATTGCGGTGAATGCCGTGGCGCCGGGGCTGACCTTGCCCAGCCTTGACCAGACCGAGGCGGAGTATAACGCGGTGGCGGCGATCAACCTGCTCCGTCGGCCCGTTGGCGCAGACGCGGTGGCGGACGCAGTTGCTTTCTTGCTCCGCGCACGCGGGATTGGCGGGCAAGTCGTTTATGTCGACAATGGCCAGCGCTTTCTGCCCCGGTCGCGCGACGTGATGTTTGCAACACGGGGGGCATGATGGCCGATTTTACCACGATCCTCGACGGGCTGGAACTGCCCATGCGGATCGGCATTCACCCGCCGGAGCGCGCCGCCCCGCAGCGGGTGCAGTTGTCGGTGCGGCTGCATATCGATTACGGGCCGGTCGCGCGTGCCGACCACATTGGCGATGTTGTCGATTATGATTTCCTGCGGCGCGAGATCCTGACGCTTGCCGCCAGCCGTCATTTCGATTTGCAGGAAACGCTGGTGGAGGCAGTGGCAGCTCTGGCGCTTGCCGATCCGCGAGTCCGGCGGGTCGAGGTGCGCTCCACAAAGCCCGACATTTATCCCGATGCGGCGATCGGGTGCGCGATTGAACGGCACAATCCGCAACCACTCGCGCGCTAGCCAGCGGGGGTGCCCAGCAATCGGTCGATCGACGCGGTATCGCCCCGTTCGGCGTGCGGCCAGTCGGCCGGGCATTGGTGCCGAAACCAGGTGTATTGCCGCTTGGCGTAACGGCGCGTGGATAGCTGCGCGCGCGCCAGCGCCTCGGCGCGGTCCCATCCGCCCATCAGCCACCCGGCGATTTCGGGCACGCCAATCGCGCGGCGGACGGGTGCGGTGGGTGAGACATCGTCGCGCGCGATCAGGGCGCTGACTTCGTCCACCGCCCCTTCTGCGAACATGGTGACAAGCCGGGCGTCACATTTCTCCATCAGCGATGCGCGATCGGGCGTCAGGATCAACGGGCGTAACGCTACATCCGTGCCGATGCCGCCGCGTCGCGCCGCTTGCCATGCGCTAAGCGGGCGGCCCGTTGACCTGATTACCTCGAGCGCGCGGGCGATACGGGTGGTGTCCGCCGGGTTGAGCCGGGCGGCGGCCGCCGGGTCGGCCTCGCCAAGCGCGGCGTGCGCTGCTGCGACCGGCAGTGCGCGCACTTCGGCGCGGATTGCTGGGTCAATCGACGGCACGGGTGCAATCCCGTCGAGGAGGGTGCGCAGGTAGAGCCCGGTTCCTCCGACAAGGATCGGTAATTGCCCGCATTCATGCACCGTCGCAATCGCGGCACGCGCGTCGTTCGCCCAGACCGCCGCCGAATAGGGATGATTTGCGGCGATATGGCCGAACAGGCGGTGCGGCGCGCGCGCTTCGTCCACCGGGGATGGCCGCGCCGACAGCACCCGTAAGTCGGCATAAACCTGCGCCGAATCGGCATTGATAATCACGCCATTCACGCGTTCGGCAACTGCAAGCGCAAGCGCGGACTTGCCGCTGGCGGTCGGCCCTGCGATGAGCGCGAGCGGCGGGCGTTCAGCCGCAGGAGGTCGGGGCATGATGTTCATCGCAACGCTGATAGCAGCGGATCGGCTTAATCACGCGCAGGTTTCTGAAGCCTGTGACCGGCTGACGGCGGCGGGATGTGCGCCAGCGGGATGGGATTGGCTGGACGAGAGCAGCGCCGCTGATGTCCTGTTCGCGGCCAACCCGGCGACCGCGCGGCAGGTGCTTGAAGGGGCCTGGCCCGGCGTGGACGCGGTTGTGCAATCGTTGGTCACGCGCACCAAAAAACTGCTGATCGCCGACATGGACTCGACGATGATCACGGTCGAGTGCATCGACGAACTCGCTGATTATGCGGGCATCAAGCCCCAGATTGCCGCCGTGACCGAGGCGGCGATGCGGGGCGAGCTGGGCTTCGAGGCAGCGCTGACGGCGCGGGTCGCGCTTCTCGCCGGACTTGATGAGGCGGTGATCGACCAGTGCCTGGCCGAGCGCGTCACGCTTACACCCGGTGCGGCGACGCTGGTGCGCACGATGCGCGCGCAGGGGGCGCGCGCCGTGTTGGTGTCGGGAGGCTTCACGCGCTTTGCCGAGCCGGTGGCCGCGCAAATCGGCTTTGACGCCGTACTCGCCAATCGGCTCACCATTGCCAATGGCAAGCTCGACGGCGGGGTGACCCACCCGATCGTCGGCGCGCAGACCAAGCGCGAGCGTCTGATCGCGGAGGCGCACGACATGGCGATCCCGCCTGAGGCTGTGCTGGCGGTGGGCGATGGCGCCAATGACTTGCCCATGATCGGCGTCGCCGGGCTTGGTATTGCCTTTCACGCCAAGCCCGTGGTTGCTGCGGCAGCCGATGCGCGGATCGAGCATAATGACCTGACCGCGCTCCTTTATGCGCAGGGAATCGCGCGCGGCGACTGGGTGGTGTAAAACCTGTTTCAACCAAGCTGAAACCGTCCCGGTACCAGCCCGCACTTCGCGCATGGAACAACCACTAACGCGCGGCGGGGAGGCAGGCGGTGCCGGGGGCGGCCGCCTTGACGGCTGCACAAATGCGGATCGCCTCGGCATTTGAGGCGATCGGGCCCGCCTGAAGCCGGGTCAGCGCGCCCGCCTTCACATACACGGGCTGAAGCCGCCCGAGCGCGGGTGCGCGTCTGAGCAGGTCGGCCCAAAGCGATCGCGCATTGCCCTCAACCCGAAACGCGCCGAGCTGAACCCGCCATCCGCCCGACGTGATCGGGGCCGATGGCGTGGGGGCGGGGGCGGCAGTGGCGACGGGTGCAGGCTTGGTCGACGGCGGCTTGGAGGTTGCGGGACCATGCCGGTTAGCGGGCGTGGCGCTGCCAGTGGACGGCTGTGCCCGGAGCGCCGGGCCACCATCGGCGACACGCGACGGGGGGAGTTCAGCCCCGCGAATGCCGCTCCCGCTTCCTGCCAGTTCGGTTGGCGGCGGGCTGCCGCCCTGTTGGCTCTCATATTGCCGGGCAAGCGCCAGCCCTTGTTGGCGCAGTCCGGTGTCAATGTACTGGTCCATCTGCGCCTGAGTCTCGGCGGCCTTGGGAATGCCCGCCGCAGTTGCGCGCGTAATGAGCGCATAGGCGCGCACCCAATCGCGTGTCACGCTGTCGCCGTTGAAGAGCATGGTGCCCAGCACAAGTTGCGCGCGCGGCTCTCCCCGAGCGACTGCCTTTTCCAGCCATGGCACAGCCTCGTCGCGCTTGCCGTTCTGGAACAGGGCGAGCGCGAAATTGGCCTCGGCCTGCGGATGGCCTTGTGCTGCGGCTTTGCCAAACCACTGCTCGGCAAGGCCGGGGTCAAGCGGCACGCCGCGCCCCAGCTTATAGGCCTGCGCGAGGTTGAACTGCGCATCAGCGTCGCCGCCGATCGCAAGCGGGCGCCATGTTTCGACCGCCTTTTTATAGTCCCCGCGCTGCCACGCCTCCACGCCCTCGCGCACATCGGCGCGTGCGGCGGCGGGGGCGAGGGCAATGATGATGGCGGCGCCGATGCCGCATGCTCTGACCATTATGGTGCTGTCCTTGTCGCTTGGGGTGCTGTCTCATTACCCGGTGTGGACTTGGTTTGGCAAAGATTTGGTTAGGGAATTCTTTGCGGCGATCAGCTGGCGTTAACTGGTTCTTATCCCTTGTCGTGTCATGCCAAGCTGGAATTAGGGCAAGTCCAGGGGATTAAATGCGCGTTCTGGCAATGGCTT